>NZ_JBEYZF010000029.1:0-93413 GCF_040645915.1 Nonomuraea sp. NPDC046570
CCTGTCGCCATCGAGAGTGACCGATCAACCCGCCACCGCGCACCCCGGATCGGTGTCTCACCCGACCCGGTGAACGTTCGTGGTCATCCCACTAGCGACCTTCAGCGTCGGGACGGCCCCCGCCTTGAGCGTCTCCGAGGCTCTTGGATGCGGAATCTCGGGTGACGGGCACGCGCTGTTGCGGGTCTGGGTGTCGTGTCCACCAGTGTCCGCGTTGTCGACGGCTGCCCAAGGGTCAGAGATCGGCCGGCGGCAGGGCGAGGTGGTCGTGTAGTGCGCGGCGGCCGGTGGCGGTCACGGCGAGCGCGCGTGTCGTGCCAATCCGCGTGATCCAGCCGGCAGTGAGTGCGTGGCCGCACAGCGCGGCACCCACGGCGCCGGCCAGGTGGGGGCGGCGTTCGGTCCAGTCCAGGCACGTACGCACCAGCGGCCGACGCGAGCCGCTCGGCACCGTGATACCGACCTCGGCCAGCCAGGCCGTACCCCCATCGGTCAGACCCGGCTCGGTTCCCCACTCCAGCAGCCCGCGCCCGACCATCGCGTCGGTGATCGCCAGCGCCACGGCTCCGGCCAGGTGGTCGTAACACAGCCGAGCACGGGCGAGTGCCTGCTGACGGCCGGAGGCCGACAGCGAACGTGGCCGGGCGGCTTGCTGCGGGGCCAGCGCGGCGAGGCTCTCGATCAGCTCGACCACCCTGCGGTCGGCCACCCGCAGGTAGCGGTGGCGTCCGTGCCGTTCCTCGGCGAGGAGCCCGCCGCTCACGAGCAGGTTCAGATGCGACGTCGCGGTCGAGGGCGCGACCCCGGCACGACGTGCGAGTTCGGTCGCCGTCCATGCCCGGCCGTCGAGCAGCGCCAGGCAGAAGGCGGCCCGGGTCCCGTCGGCCAGCAGCCTGGCCACGGCAGCCAGGTCCACGCCCACGTCATGACTTCCGCGCTCGACGTCCATATCCCCGATTGTCGCCGACCTCGGTTCGACGTCCATCGAAGCGTCCACGCCTTAGCGTCGCCGGGTGTGCAGGGCACGCCCTGTACCTCCGCTACCGCACTGGAGGAACCATGCCCGGATCCGACACGACCCTCAGCGCGCCACCGCGTCCCGAACCCCGGACGGACCTCGTCGTCACCGACGCCCCGATGCCCGCGGACATCGCGGTGATCTCCGACGCGCTGGACCGGTTCAACATCGAGAAGACGGGAGTCGACGACCGGAGACCGCTCGCTGTCCTGGTCCGTGATCCAGAGACGCACCAGGTGATCGGCGGACTGACCGGGCGCACCTCGTTCGGGCTGTTCTTCGTCGACCTCTTCTTCCTGCCGCCCGAACTGCGTGGCAGCGGGCTGGGCGGGGAGATCCTCCGACAGGCCGAGGACGTGGCTCGCGCCCGCGGCTGCCGCGCGGCTGTGCTCTACACGATCACCTTCCAGGCCCCCGGCTTCTATCGGAAGCAAGGATGGAGGCACCTGGGAGAGGTCCCCTGCGATCCGCCGGGCACCAGCCGCGTCTTCATGACCAAAGAACTCGCCGCACGAACCGACAACAGACTCCGATCAGACGAGAGGCCGGGGAGCCAGTGTTCGGATGCTCACCGCCCCCCGGCCATTCAGGGTCAGCCTTGCGAGCCGGTGTCAGCGCGGGTCATGGTCGATGCGTATCCGCCTCCACCGGGGTAGACCCAGTCGCCGGTAACCGCGGTGTCGTCGGCGCTGAACCTGCCCTGGTAGTACGCCGGGCTGCCCTTCGCGCCGGCCCAGATGGTCAGCGTGTCGCCAGTCAGTTCGTAGACGTAGTCGAGGGTGTTGCCCTCCGAGTCGTAGAACCGCGACACCACGTCCGCGCCGACCGGCTCGCCGTACGGGCGCAGGTTTCCGATCACCTCCATGCCGGTGACCGGCTGGCCGAACTGGCTGAGCTCGACGTGCTGGAGCAGGAAGAAGCCGCCGGGCATCCACTCGTACCGCACGGTTCCTTCGGCGCCGCCGGTCACCGTCCAGGTGCCGACCAGGCGGTCCAGGGTCTTCAGCTCGGTGCTCGGCAGGGTGTTCTCGGACATCGTGTGCTCCTTCGTCGGTGAGTGTTCGTCGGTACCTCGGAGGCGCGGGCCGCGCTTTGACGCCCGATTGTTGTGACGTAGGTCACATGGCGTCCGCGTCAAGATTCCCAGTCGGGTCACGAGGTAGCGGTAGGAACCCATCAAGGAGGAAGTCATGGCCACCGTCGCCACCGTCCGCCGCTCGTCCGACCCCCTGCTGCTCGCCGGTGCCCTCGCCGGGCCGGTCTTCTTCACCTCGGCCATCACCCAGATGCTCACCCGTGAGGGCTTCGACATCACCCGGCACCCGATCAGCCAGCTCGCCACCGGCGGCCTCGGCTGGATCCAGATCACGACCTTCGTGCTCGCGGGCCTCGGCGGTGTGGCGCTGGCCGCCGGCATCAAGCGCACTCTCACCGAGGGGATCGGCCGGCGGGTCGTGCCGATCTTCGTCGGGATCTTCGGCGCCGGGATGATCGCCGCCGGCCTGTTCACCATGGATCCGGAGAAGGGCTTCCCTGTCGGCACCTCCGACGCGCCGGTCGCCGAGATGTCCTGGCACAGCGTCGTGCACGGGGCCGCGGCCGCCGTCGCCTTCACCGCGCTGGCCGTCGCCGCCATCGTCCTGACCGTCCGGTACGTCGGCCGCCGGGCCGTACTGCCGGCCGTACTGAACGGCTTCGCCGCGCTCGTCCTGCTGCTGCCCATGTCGCCGGATCACATGAGCATCCAGATCGCCGTGAACGGCGTGGTCGCCTTCACCTGGACGACCGTCCTCGCACTGTCCCTGCGGCGTATCGGCTGACCTGGCGTAATGTCATCAAAGTACGATCACAGGAGGATCCACCTTGAAGTACCTGCTGCTCAGTTACACGCCGGCCGCCTCCTGGGACGCCGCGACCGCCGACGCCCCGACCGAGGAGGCGATGGCCGCGTTCGCCGCATACCAGAAGTTCGAGCAGGAACTGTTCGAGACCGGTGAGTTCGTCGGCGCCGAGGGCCTCGGCCATCCTGCGGTCAGCACCACGGTCCGCAAGACCTCGGGCGGGGTGGTCGCGACGGACGGACCGTTCGCCGAACTCAAGGAGGTCCTGGCCAGCTTCGCGGTGATCGACGTGGCCAGCCACGAACGCGCCGTCGAGATCGTCTCACGGATGGTCGAGGTGCTGGGTGAGCCGATGGAGATTCGGCCGGTCATGGGTGAGGATTTCACGGCATGACCGGCGACACCGGGCGACGTCCGTCCCCAGCGGAGGGCCGGGCGGGCAGGCGGACGGCAGACTCGGCGTGACCACGGACGTCGAGCACCTGCTGCGCACCGAGGCGCCACAGGTACTCGGCGCGCTGGTGCGGCGCTTCGGCCGCTTCGACCTCGCCGAGGACGCGGTGCAGGAGGCGCTGCTCGCCGCGAGCCGGGCGTGGCCGGCCGACGGCGTGCCAGAGAATCCGCGTAGCTGGCTGATCCGGATCGGCTACCGGCGGATGGTCGACCTGCTCCGCTCCGACCAGGCCCGGCGCCGACGCGAGCAGGAAGCCGGTATGGCCGACATGGCCATGCAGGAACCGGCCCGCCGGGCGCACTCCCCGCAGGAGACCGACGACAGCCTCGCCCTGTTGCTGCTCTGTTGCCACCCTGCGCTGAGCATCACCTCCCAGGTGGCGCTCACGCTGCGTGCGGTGGGCGGTCTGACGACCGCTGAGATCGCGCACGCTCACGGGACGACCGAGGGCACGATGGGCGCGCGCATCAGCCGCGCCAAACAGCGACTGGCCCGCGTCGGCGGCCGCTTCACCCAGCCGACCGACGCCGACCGGGACAGCCGGATAGCCGCCGTGATGCAGGTGCTCTACCTGATCTTCAACGAGGGCTACACGGCCTCCACCGGCGACCACCTCGCCCGCATCGACCTGACCAGCGAAGCGATCCGGCTGACCCGCATGCTCCACGACTCCCTGCCGGACGACGCCGAAGTGACCGGCCTGCTCGCGCTGATGCTGCTCACCGAGTCGCGGCATACCGCCCGCACCGGCGACGACGAGCTGGTGCCACTGGACGAACAGGACCGTACACAGTGGAACTCCACCCTGATCCGTGAGGGCACCGAGCTGATCGACAGTGTCTGGAACCGGCGCGAGGTGGGCCAGTACCAGGTGCAGGCGGCGATCGCGGCCGTGCACGCCACGGCCTCGTCACCGGAGCAGACGGACTGGCCGCAGATCGCGGCACTGTACCTCTGGCTCGAACGGCTCAATCCGATCGCGCCGGTACGGCTCAGCCGGGTGGTCGCGGTGGCCCAAGCCTACGGGCCGACCAGAGGGCTGGCGCTGCTCGACGATCTCAACCGCCGCTACCGGCTGGACCAGGAACCACTGACCCGGCAACGAGAACACGCGGTGCGCGCCCACCTACTCCAGTTGACCGGCGACGCGGCAGGTGCGGCGACCCTGTACCGCCAGGCAGCCGCCTTGACGGCCAACCAGGCCGAACGGCGCTACCTCCTCGGCAGATCCGACCGCCTCGGCTGACGCGGCGGGAGTCCTTTTTGCCAGGCGACCGGTGCGGGGGCCGTCACATCAGCCAGGTCACCGACATCAGGGTGTGCGTCGATGACCGGCTGTGGGGGTGAGAAGCCGCACGAGCGGGCGGGGTCGGGCGGGTCTGCCCAGCTGGCTCGGCCTTCCCTAGATTCTGCTTGAGGCGCGGACCAGCAGCCAGATGAAGTAGAGGCCGCCGAGGGAGACCGTCATGATGCCGACGGGGAGCTGCTCCGGAGCGAAGGCCCGCTGTGCGGCGAAGTCGGCCAGCGCGAGCAGGACGGCGCCGAGCGCCGCCGACGGCAGCAGGCCCACCCCGGAGGTGCCGGTGAGCCGGCGGGCGATCTGCGGTGCCACCAGCGACACGAACGCGATCGGCCCCGCCGCGGCCGTGGCCAGCGCGGTCAGCGCCACACCCAGGACGACGAGCGTCAGCCGTACGGCGTTGCCCGGCACCCCGGTGGCCATCGCGACGTCGTCGCCGAGTTCGAGCTGACGCATCGCCGAGCCGTGCGCGAGCGTGAGCGGCAGGAGCACCGCCATGATCGCCAGCACCGGCCAGAGCTGCTCCGGCTCCAGCCCGCTCAGCGACCCGGCTCCCCACACCGCGGCCTGCAGCGCCTCGTCCAGATTGGCCTTGAGCACCAGCCAGGTGTTGACGGCCCCCAGCATGGCCGACACGCCGATGCCCACGACGATCAGCCGGAAGCCCTGTACGCCGCGCCGGTAGGCCAGCAGGTACACCAGCGCCGCCGTCGCCACCCCGCCGGCCAGGGCTCCGGCCGCGGTCGCGTAGTAGCCGCCGCCCGCCAGCAGCATCACCAGCAGCGCGCCGGTGTAGGAGCCGGCGGAGAAGCCCACGACGTCCGGTGAACCGAGCGGGTTGCGGGTCAGCGACTGGAAGATCGCCCCGCTGAGCGCGAGCGCCGCGCCGAGCAGCACGGCCAGGACCGCCCTGGGCAGGCGCCATTGCACGACGACCGTGTACTCCTGCGGCGTACCGTCGCCCATCAGTGTGCCGACTACGCGGTCGACCGGCACCGCGAAGTCGCCGGAGCCCAGCGTGAGCAGCATCATCACGACGGCGAGCAGCAGCAGGACCGTCGTCGTGAGGAGGGTTCTGACCTCGACCCGCAGCGACAGTAGGCGATGACGCAGCACCCAGGTGCCGCGCCCGAAGTCGACGGCCGCGGGCTTCACAGGCTGCTCACCTTCCTCCTGCGCGCGAGCAGGATCAGCACGGGGGCGCCCAGGAACGCGGTCACCACGCTCACCCGGAGTTCCTGCGGCGACAGCACCACCCGCCCCACGACATCGGCGGCCAGCAGCAGGATCGGCGAGCACACGATCGTGTACGGGATGATCCAGCGCTGGTCGGGACCGACGAGCCAGCGGACCGCGTGCGGCACCATCAGCCCCACGAACCCGACCGGGCCGACGGCGGCCGTGGCCGCCCCCGCCAGCAGGGTCACCGCGACGATCACCACCGTCCTGGCACGGCCGACACGCGCGCCGAGGGAGCGCGCCAGGTCGTCGCCGAGCGCGATCGTGTTCAGCGGCCGGGCGGCGGCGAGCGCGAGCAGCAGGCCGGCGGCGATGAACGGCAGCACCGCCCAGAACACCGCCCAGTTCCGCCCGGCGAGTGATCCCGCGCTCCAGCTGCGCATGCTGTCGAACAGCTCGGGGCGCAGCAGCGTCACTCCGGACGCGATCCCGCCCAGCAGCGCGCCCAGCGCCACCCCGACGAGCGTGAGCCGGATCGGGGTGGCCCCGGACCGGCCGATCGAGCCGAGCGTGTAGACCGCCACCGTCACCGCCACGGCTCCGCCGAAGGAGAACCAGAGGTACCCGCCGATCGAGCCGACCCCGAAGAACGCCACCCCCATCGTCACCGCGAACCCGGCGCCGGCGTTGACCCCGAGGATCCCGGGGTCGGCGAGCGGATTGCGGGTCAGGGCCTGGATCAGCGCCCCGGCCACGCCGAGCGCGGCCCCGGCCAGCAGGCCGAGGACGGTGCGGGGCAGGCGGAACTGCCGCACGATCAGGTGGTCGTTGGAGGAGTCCGGCTGGAGCACGGCCTGCATGACCGTGTCCATGGCGATGTGCTTCGAACCCACGGTGACGCTGGCCAGGACGACCAGGCCGAGCAGCAGGGAGCAGGCGACCAGCCACATCCCGCGCTGTGCGCGCGTGCGCGCCAGACCGGCCCTCGCCTGCCGCGGGGATGCGGGCGCGCGGGGACCGCGGTCGGTCAGAGCGGTCACAACCCCACGTGCTCCAGCATCCGCTCGACCTCGTCGAGGACCTCCTGCTCGTCGCGCTCGCCGTCCCAGGCGGACTCCAGCCTGGCCTTCAGCGTGTCGTCCAGGGCGTCGAAGCGGGCCTGCCACTCCTCGGCCCGGTGCGTCCAGTAGCCGGTCACCTTGTAGCGCTCGCCGGGCAGGCCCAGTTCGTGGCGGAGGTAGGCGCGGATGCCGCGCAGCATCAGGCTCTCACCGGCGACCCAGATGTAGCCGGGTCCTCCGGGCAGCGCCAGCCGTCTCACGGCCTCGGGCAGGCGGCTCGGCGCGATGCCGTTGCCGCTGCCGTACAGCCAGACGAACTCCACGTCGGCCGCCGAGGCGATCTCCTGTACGTGGGACTCCTCGGCCACCTCGACGATGGCCTTCGCCCTGGTTCCGGCGGGGAGCGCCTCCACCAGCCGCCCCAGCGCGGGCAGCCCGGTCGCGTCGGACACCAGGACCTGCCATCGAGTGTCCGCGGGAGGTGCGTACAGGCCGCGCGACTCCCCGATGTACAGCTCGTCGCCGGGCTTCGCGCGCTGCGCCCAGTCGCTGGCCACGCCGCCCTCGTGCACGACGAAGTCGATGGTCATCCGCCCGGCGCCCGGCTCGAAGCGGCGGACGGTGTACGGCTGGCACGGCGACGGCGTCTCACCCGCGGGGTAGGTCCACCGCCGCCCGCTCTCCACCGGCAACACGAACTTCCCCGTCCCGGGCACGGGGAAGTGCAGCCGCAGGTACTCGTCGCCGACTCCGGCGCTGACGAACCCGCTCAGGTCGTCGCCGCCGAACACGACCCTGATCATGCCGGGCGTCAGCGCCACGGCTTCCTGGACGATCCCGCGCAGGAGCGTGGACATCAGGCCTCCTTGAGCTTGGTGAAGAGGGCGTCCCAGCCTTCGATGGCCTTGCGGACGGTGTAGCAGCCGCCGTGGTAGATATCGCCCTCGAGCAGAGTCACCTTCCCGGCCTTGACCGCGGGCAGCTTCAGCCAGAGCGGATTGGCCATGAGGGCGTCGTAGGCGTCCTTGCTACCGGTGATCATGAAGCCCTGGCAGTCGGCGATGCGGTCGAGCTGCTCGCTGCTCAGGCCGTTCTCCGCCATGCTGAACAACTTGCCGTCGGGTGAGGAGCCGCCCAGGTCGGTGAGAGTCGTCTCGGCGGGCAGCAGGCCCTGGTCGGACCTGCGCGTGCTGGTGACGTACACGGTGGCCTCGTCCGCGAGATAGGAGATCGCGGCCACCTTGGCGGTCGAGATCAGGTCGCCGTGGCGCTGCCTGACCTGCGCCAGCAGCGCGTCGTAGTCGGCCTCGGCGGTCGCCAGGCGATCGGGTACGGCGAGCCAGGTGGCCAGGCGGGTGAGGTTCTCCCGCCAGGTCACCGCAGAGTCGGTGGGCAGCACGGGGGCGATCTTCCGCAGCTTCGCGACCGGCCAGAACTCGCTCTCGTGGTTGAGGCAGACGATCAGGTCGGGGCGCAGGGACATGATCTGCTCGACGTTGGGCTTGGCGCTCAGCCACGGGACCTCGGCGCCGACCGGGACCCAGGGCTTGGCCCGGTCGTAGGTGTAGCCGATCAGCGGCAGGCCGAGCGCGACGGCGGGCTCCAGGTCCAGGCGGGCGTCGATGGCCACGACCCGCTGGGGGGCGGCGGGGATGTCGTAGGTGCCGAGTGGTGTGGTCACCTTGCGGGTGGCGGCCGCGCGGGCGGCGGGCGTACCCGGGCCGCCGCCACCGCAGGCGGCCAGGAGGGCGGCACCCGCCATGCCGGTCGCGCCGGCGAGCAGCCGCCGCCTGGTCAGTGAGTCGGCCAACATCCGTGTCACCGCTTCTCCTCGAATCTTTCTTAGGCAAGGCTAACCTTATCGAGGAGCCGCGGCAGGGTCATTGCGGTGTCTGGACGATCGCTACCGCTTTTTGGACACCGACTGGTGGACGGCGGTGAAACTGTGGAAGTAGGCCGCCGGCGTGTGCCCGGTGATCTGACGGAACAGATCGATGAAGGTGCTCGGATTGGCGTAGCCGAGCCGCGCGGCCACCGTCGTGACCGGCCTGCCGACGGCGATCTCGATCAGCGCCGCGCGGACGCGCACCAGGATGCGCCACTGGGTGAGGCTGAGTCCGGTCTCCCTGGTGAAGCTCCGCGTCAGCGTACGGGCGCTGACCCCGAGCCAGGCCGCCCAGTCGCCGGTCGTCCTGTCGTCGGCCGGGTCGGCGACGATCTGCGTGGCGATACGCCGCAGCCGTACGTCGACCGGCATCCGGATGTCCAGCGAGGCGGCCTGGACAGGCCGCAGCAGGTCGACCGCGAGCCGCTGCAGCCGTATCCGCACGTCGCTGGGCAGTTCCTCGTCCATGTTGTACAGCAGGAGTTCCCGCAGCACTCCGGTGAGCGTGATGCCGACGATGCCGTCCCAGGGCACACTGACACGCTCGGGCGTGAAGTACGTGGCGCACATCACCGCGCCCGAGTCGGCGCGCACATGATGCGGCGTCCCCGCGGGTATCCAGATCCCCAGCACCGGCGGCACCATCCAGAGCTGCCCCTCGGCCTCGACCGTCACCGCACCGCCGCCCGACCAGATGAGCTGGTGCTCGTGGTGCGTGTGCGTGTCCCACACGCTGGGATCGGTGACGGTGAACCGGGTGGAGGTGAGCAGCCACGGCTCGGCCACCATCCGGCCGGGCGGCGAGACCGGCTCCCGCCAGGTGAGCGGCTCCAGGACAGGAGCACCCCACAGCCGCACGAACTTTTGGCCATTTACCGGCATAATTTGTCAACCTACCGCATTGTCGTTCAACGTCCCGGGTCCCTAGCTTCTTAGGGTGACCTTACTTCGAGCTCCGGGCGAGCTGATCCGGCACGCCTCGCTCGCCAACGGCCGCGGACGGCGGCTCGGCGTCGCCGTCGCCGGGCTGGCCGGGCACCAGGTCGCCGAGGCGCTCGTCCCCGTCCTCATCGGCGTCGTCATCGACCGCGCCATCGGCCGCGCCGACCTGCCCGCCCTGTTCCGCTGGCTGGGCGTGCTCGCCGCCGTGTTCGCCCTCCTCGTCCTCGCCTGGCGGATCGCCACCCGCCTCAACAGCGGAGTCTTCCTGTACGGCGAGCACGACCTGCGCCTGCTCGCCGCCCGCAGGATCCTGCACCCCCGCGGAATGGCCGGGCGCCGGGCCCCCGGCGAGACGCTCACGATCTCCACCTCCGACGCCGCCAGCGTCTCGGGCTTCTCCTGGGTCATCGCCGAGCAGAGCGCCTCGTTCGCGGCGCTGGCCACGGCCACGGTCTCGATGCTGGTGATCTCGTGGCCGCTCGCCGTGTGCGTCGTGATCGCGACCGCGCTCCAGCTCCTGCTGATCCACCGGCTCAGCCGACCGCTGGAGCAGCGCGCCTACGCCGAGGCCGCCCAAGCCGCCAGGGCGAGCGTGCTGGCCACCGACTTCGCCGCCGGACTGCGCGTGCTCAAGGGGTTCGGGGCCGAGCGGGAGGCCGCCGCCCGCCACGCCGAGGCGGCTGAGGCCTCCCGGCGCGCGGCGGTGGCCAACGTGAACGCGCAGGCGCGGGTGTCCGCGGTCAACACCGTCGTGGCAGGGGTGTTCCTGGCGTTGATCGCGCTGGCCGCCTCGTGGGCGGCGGCGAGCGGCGCCATCACCGTGGGCAGCCTGGTGGCCGTCGTCGGGCTGGCGCAGTTCGTCAGGGGACCCATGGAGCAGCTCGGCTACCTCGGCGCCGACCTCGCGGCCAAGCGCGGCTCCGCGCGACGCCTGTCGGAACTGCTGGCCATGCCGTACCAGGCTCCCGAGGCCGAGACCGAGGCCGTCGAGCCCGACCCCGCCACGCCGGTCGTCGTCCTGGGAGAGCTCCGGGTACGGCAGGGCGAGATCGTCGGCGTCGACGCCTCCGAGGACGCCACCCTGCTCGATCTCCTGTCCTGCAGAAGGGCCGCCCCGCCGGGGCACTACCTCGTCCACGGGGTCGACGCCCGCAGGCTGGGGCCGGACCGGGTGCGGGAGGTCGTCTTCGCACCGCCGCACGACGCGACCGTGTTCACCGGCAGCGTCGCGGACAACCTGGCGGCCGACGCCGTTCAGCCCTGGGCCGTCGCCGCCTCCGCGCTGGACGACGTGCTCACCCACCTGCCCGACGGGCTCGGCTCCTCGGTCGGCGAGCAGGGCCGGCTGCTCTCGGGCGGCCAGCGGCAACGGCTTCTGCTGGCCCGCGCACTGCACCAGCCCCAGCCCGTTCTGGTCCTGCACGAGCCGACCAGTTCGGTGGACAGCGTCACCGAGCAGCGCATCGCCCGGGCGCTGCGCGACGTCGAAGGGAAGACGATCATCCTGATCACCTCCAGTCCCGGCCTGCTCCGAGCCTGCTCCCGCGTGGTTCGCTCACCCGGTCGCGAGCCGCGATGAACGGCTCCGCACTGCCGGTCGCCTCCACTCGGGACACGGCCCGCGCCTCACTTCGCCTGCTGGGCCGCCACCGGATGTCGCTGCTGGGCACCGTACTCAT
Organism: Nonomuraea sp. NPDC046570; assembly: GCF_040645915.1. NCBI lineage: Bacteria > Bacillati > Actinomycetota > Actinomycetes > Streptosporangiales > Streptosporangiaceae > Nonomuraea > Nonomuraea sp. NPDC046570. The sequence goes on from NZ_JBEYZF010000029.1 coordinate 11,360, forward strand.
CCTGCTGGCCGGCGTCAGCGCGGGCCTGGCCACGCCGGCGCTCCTGGGGGCGATGGTCGACACGGTCGCCCGAGGGCAGAGCACGGCACTCGGCCCACTCGGGCTCGCCCTGCTGGCGGCGACGGCCACCAGCGCGGCCCTCACCTGGTGGGGCAGGATTCTGCTGGCCAAGCTGGCCCAGGGCGCGCTCACCGACCTGCGCGTCCGCGTCTTCACCGCCGCCACGGCCCAACCGGCCGCGATCATCGAGCGGGCAGGCACCGGCGACCTCGTCTCCCGCGTCTCCGGCGACGTCGAGGCCGTCAACACCGCCATCGGCCGGGTGCTGCCCGCCTTCGTCTCGGCGCTGTTCACGATCGCGCTCACGCTGGTCGGCATCGGTCTGCTGGACTGGCGGCTCGTGCTCGCCGTACTGCTGGCGGCCCCGGTCCAGTACGGGGCGCTGCGCTGGTTTCTGTCCAGGTCGGGGCCGGTCTACCGGGAGTCGCGGGCGGCCGAGGCCCGGCGTGGCCAGCAGCTCATCGAAACCCTGTCCGGGGCCGACACGGTCGCCGCCCTGCGCCACGGTGACCGTCACCTCGCGGCGGTCGCCCGAACCTCCGAGGAGGCGATCGGCGTGGACCTGACCACCGTACGGCTGCGCACGATCTTCTTCGGGCGGCTGAACCTCGCCGAGCTCATCGGCCTGGCGTCGGTCCTGGGGGCCGCCTACTGGCTGGTGACCCGGGGCGAGGTGACGCTCGGCGCGGCCACCGCGGCGGCCCTGTACTTCCACAACCTCTTCGCCCCGATCGGGGTCCTGCTCTCCAGCGTCGACGAGCTCCAGAGCGCGGCCGCCGGGCTCGCCCGGCTCTTCGGCGTCACCGCGCTGGAATCCGGCGCGGAAGTCAGGCCGGAGCGGGACCGAAGCCACGGGTGCGTCTCCGCCGAAATGGATGCCGTCTCCTACTCCTACACCCCCGGCCGCCCCGCGCTGCACGAGGTGTCGCTCAAGCTCGGCGCGGGCGAGCGGGTGGCGGTCGTCGGGGCGAGCGGCGCCGGGAAGTCCACCCTGGCCAAGCTCATCACCGGCATCCACCAGCCGGACTCGGGGACGGTCCGCGTCGACGGCACCCCACTCGCGGACCTGTCACCCGCCGCCCTCCGCGCCCGGGTCGGCCTGCTCAGCCAGGAGATCCACGTCTTCACCGGAACCCTCGCGGAGGACCTGTGGCTCTTCGCGCCCGAGGCGACCGTGGCGCGGATCGAGGAGATCCTGGACAGGTTGGACGCCTCGTGGGTACGCGCGCTCCCCCTGGGGCTGGACACCGTGGTCGGCGCGGGCGGACACCCCTTGACCGCGGCCCAGGCCCACCACCTGGCCCTGGCCCGGCTGGTCCTGGCTGACCCTCCGCTCGCCGTACTGGACGAGGCCACGGCGGAGGCGGGCACCACCGACGCGGCCGTGCTCGACGCGGCGGCCGAAGCCGCCCTGGCCGGGCGCACCGCCGTGGTCATCGCCCACCGCCTCAGCCAGGCCCGGCACGCCGACCGCATCCTGGTCTTGGACGGCGGGCGCGTGGTGGAGGAGGGCACCCACGAACAGCTACTGGAGCAGGGCGGCCAGTACGCCCGACTGTGGGCCGCCAGCGACGGTTGACCTTTGCCACCTGGCCCGGCCCGCCGGGCTGGACACCCCCCACCGCCCGCCCGCTCGTCAGCTCCGCTTCGGTGGGCCCTTGTGGACGGGTGCCGCGACGCGGTTCCACAGGTTGATCTGCGCCACCTGGGTGACGAGGTACGCGGCCTCCTCCGGCTTGAACGCGGCGGCCACCGCGTCCCAGACCTCATCCGACACGTCATCGGGCTGGCGCGTGGCGGCCTCGGCATAGGCCAGTGCGGCTCGCTCCGCCTCGGTGTACAGCTCCGACTCCCGCCAGGCGCACAGCTGGTAGATCCGATCCGGCTTCTCCCCCAGTCGCAGCGCCTCGTGGGTGTGCAAGTCGATGCAGTAGAGGCAGCCGTTTAGCTGCGAGCTACGGATCTTGACGAGCTCCCGGATCGTGGCGCCCAGCGGCCCCTTCCGGATCAGCTGATCCGCCTGGTGGAACGCCGCGTACACCTCGGGCGCCAGCTCAGCGATGTTCAAGCGTGTCATTGTCTTCCCTTCTTGTCGTTCATCATGGAGACGAGATGACACCTGCGGATGTGACGGCTTTCGCCGGAAAGTTCTCGCAAGCAGCGGGCTGAGGTGCGGGAGCTTGCCCGGACTGAGCACCCACCGGATCGCCAGGCTCCGGCCGTCGAAGGTGTCGACCAGCCCGGCGCCATGCTTTCTCGCGCCCTGCGGTGAGCGCTCAGCCCCGCTGGCGGGGACGCTCCACGATCGGCGCGAGTTCACGGTATGGAGCGTGACTTACATCACAACGGATGCGCCCGGCGTGATCATGTCATCGCCGGGCGCACCCGTTGAGTGTCGGAAGGTGGGTCAGATCTCGACGCCGTAGTACAGGGCCAGGTAGTCGATGACGTCGACGGCGTGGGGCAGCAGTTCGGGCAGGTGCTTGGCGAGCGCGGCCCGGGTGGCGGTGGCGAGTATCGCCTTGCTCGCCGTGGCGGTGCGGGTGTAGGGGGCCAGTCGCTGGATCAGTTCGTAGTTGCTGGCGATGTTCTCGACCCGCATCGCCCGTTCGATCGGCGGCGCGCCCGGCGCTGGGATGGGCGGGAGCACCCGGCTGATGAAGGTGACCCGGTGCATGACCCGCCAGCAGGGCGGTTTGGCGGCGGACTGGCGGGTCTGGCGCAGGGCGGAGGCGTCGGGGGCATCGCTGTTCGACAGCCAGATCGGGTCGACGACCTTGTTGAAGAAGTCGTCGAAGTTGGCGCTGCTCTCACCGAGGTAGAAGGTGAGGAAGCGGTAGGCGTCCACCTTCCCGGGCACGAGGACGGGCTTGCCCTGCGGGGTGAAGACGGGTTTGCCGTTGTCGTAGCGTTGCAGGTCTCCGGAGGGCGCGCAGTCGACGGTGAGGCCGAAGGTGCGGCTGACGTCCTTGGCACGGGAGCGGGTCACGGAGGTGCTGCCTCCGAAGGAGGCGTCCATCTGGCCGACCATGCCGGCGCCCTCGACCTTGAGTTCGGCCTCGATGCCTAGCGCAAGCTTCCCCTTGAAGGCGTAGGAGCCGTTGTGGGTCTGTGTGACGGCGTCGGTGGCCTGGGTGGTCTCGGCGAAGAAGCCGCCCCGGGCCGTCCAGACGTAGGTGTTGACCAGGTCGCGGTGGGAGAACCCGCCGGGGACGGAGCTGCCGCTGGCGTCGCGGTCGCCTCCTGAGGGAAGGTCGGCGGTCATGCCCATGTTCCGCAGGATCTTGTGGGCCTGCGCCTGCGTCGGATCGGGGACATGGGTCTCGGTGGAGATGGACTCGTAGTAGGCGCGCAGCCGCTGCTGGTCGCGGATGATGCGGCGTTTGAGCGAGTACGCCTCAAGGGGTTTGTAGAAGCTGTGGTAGCCGTAGTTGCCGGCGGCGGGATAGTCGGGATCGCGGACCTTGCCGCTGCTGTCGAAGCCGACCGCGCCGTCCAGGGTGCCCTGCTTGGTGTAGCGGGGATTGACCGGGAAGGAGATGATGTTCCAGTCTTTGGGGATGTCGGGGTTGGCCACCATCCGGTAGGCGACCAGGGCGCCGGTGTGGGCCAGTCGCAGTGAGAAGATGTCGGCCGTCTCCGACTGCACCAGCGCGAAGCCCATGTTGGCGGGCACGTAGCGGCGGCCGATGGCGGAGTTGAGCAGCTGGGTGGGGTCTTCCAGGTGGCCGGTCAGCCTCAGCTTGGCGGCGCGGGTGGTGTTCTGGCCCTGGGAGAGTTTGGTCTCGTCCGACCAGGCGTTGGAGAACTCCAGGTTCAGCGAGTACGAGTTCTTGTAAATCACCTCCATCATCGGCCTGGCGACCCCGGCGCCCATCGGTGCGGTGATCAGCATCACTTTCGCGTTCAGTTCGCCGACGAACTTCGCCATGAAGGAGGCGTCGACGCTGCTGTTGCGGTTGGACGACATGCTGTAGGAGACCTGGTCGGCCTCGGTGAACTCCACGGTGGAGGCGCCGGCGAAGGAGTCGGCGCCGGTCAGGTTCTCCGACGGCACCGGCGGGGCGCTCTCGATGTAGCCGATGAGCTGCGGGTCGAACTGGGCCTGACCCACCCACTCCGAGACGAGGTTGCCGACCTTGTAGCCGGTCACCAGGTGCCAGCGGCCCTGGCGCAGGTAGCTGTAGCAGCGTTTGAGCACGCCGAACGGCTCGCCCTTGGCCGTGTGCTGCATGTCGGCGTACTCGCCGACGGCCGGGGCGGCGCCGATCGTGTCGTGGAAGGGGGTGCGGATGGCGGCCAGCGCGGAGCGCACCTGGGCGGTGTCGGTGGCGATGGGGGCGTTGGACAGCATCGGGCGCGGGCGTGCCGAGGGAAATTCGAGGTGGTTGCCCCGCAGTCCTTCGTCGTGTACCTGCGTGGCGGTGGGGGCGGTGGAGTCGCGGTCGAAGGGCCAGTAGGCGATGAGGTCCTTCTTGTCGCCCTTGAGGCGGGTGAAGAGGTTGTCGAGGATCTGTTCCGTGGTGCGTGCCGTACGCCAGACGCGAACCTCTTCCAGCATGCCGCTGAACGGCTCGGTCACCCCGCCGGAGACCAGCCGGGCGGCCAGGGTGAGCTGGCGGTCGCCGTAGTCGGCCGAGCCCGGGTCCGGGATGGGTTCGGTGACGAGCGGCACGCCGTTGCGGAGCAGGCGGAACGGGCTGGCGATCGGATCGGGGTCGCGCACCCACTTGGTGGCGCGCAGGCGCGCCGGGTAGGAGCCGTCGACGGCGAGGGTGACGTTGCCGGTGTTCTCCTCGAAGGGCCAGCGGGCCACCAGTCCCTTTTCGCGCCTGCTGACCGGCTGGCCGATCTGGGCCGCCTCGCGGGCCACGTTCCAGAGGCGCACCTCGGCCAGCACCCCGGAGAACGCGGAGCCGGACGACACCTTGCCCATGGTCAGGCCGCTGCTGTTGCCTTGGGCTCCGGGACCGGTGTAGCGTTCGGCGCCGGCCGCCTGCCCGTCGATGTAGAAGCGGATGTCCTGCCAGGGTTCGTTGTTCGACGAGGTCTGGGCGGAGGTGGAGACCTCCGGCTGGCGGCCCTTGCGCACGACGGCCATCCGATGGAAGGTCTGCGCGGTGATGGCGCGGGTGGAGGTGTAGCGCACGACCTTGCCGCCGGGCTCCTCGAAGGCGAACTCCAGCTTGCCGTCGGCCCGCACACTGATCTGGTACGGCACGCCGCCGGAGAGGTGCAGATCGCCCTTGGAGATCAGTCCCATGGCACTGCCCAGCCGATCGGCCTGGAGGAACACCTCGAGGGTCATGTCCTCGGTCACGTTCAGCGCCTCCTCCTTGGCCACCTCCAGGTAGGCGCCGTCGTCCAGCCGTACGGCCCAGGACTGCTGGAAGGAGGCGGCCAGGTGCGTCCACTCGCCGCAGGAGAACGCCTCCTTGCTGCGGAAGAAGCGGTTGCCGACCCCGGCCACCAGTTGGTAGCCCTTGAACGGGGAGGTCTCGGCCGCTGGGCCGGGGAAGGTCCAGTAGCCCAGCAGGCCGGGCTCGCGGCCCGACAGCCGCTGGTTGCGCTCGCTGCTGATCTCGTAGGGGGTGCGTACGCGGCCGAAGACGCGTACCTCGTCGATCTGGCCGGTCAGGTATTGGGCGGAGAAGGGCTTGACGCCCAGGCGCAGCGGCCCGCGCCCGGTGTAGGGGGCGTTGGAGGTGCGGCGGCCGACCTCGGCGCCGTCGAGGTAGAGGATCTGGGTGCGGGTGGCGTGCTCGTACACCGCCGCCCAGTGGTGCCATCCCAGATCCGGGGCACTCTGGAGGACGTTGAGGTCATCGCCGTAGAGGCTGAAGCCGAAGTTGTTGTTGTTGGGGAAGAGCTGCAGGTGCAGCGTCTGGTTCTGCCGTCCGCCCATGTCGCCGTGGATCAGCAACGGCTGGGTGGTGGTCCCTCCGGCGTCACGCCGTGCCCACAGCTCGATCGTGAAGTCCCGCTGGGCCAGCTCGATGTCCTTGCTCAGCTCGAGGCCTTCGGAGCCGTTGAACAGCTTCGCGGTTTTCAACGGCGCATCCGCGAGCGCCAGCGTGTACTGCGACTGGCCGCTGTTGGCCTGCAGGATCCTGGCCTTGCCCGCCACGGATGAGGCGTGCACCCAGGCTTCCATCGTCAGATCGCCGGGGGCCGTGACGTGCTCCAGTTGGGCGGCGGGCAGTCTCAGGTGCTGCTGGCGGCCGTCGAAGGAGTAGGCGCGGCCCGGCATCTCGCCACGCCAGCGGCAGCCGTGCCCGCTGACCAGGCGTTTGGCAGTCCCGTTCGCGATGGAGGTGACAGTGCCCGCGGACAGGCCGACCAGGCGCGAACCCGCCGACAGCGGCACTCCGGGACGGGCGCACGTGGCCCGCTTGTAGTCGTAGACGGCCAGGGTGACCAGCGCGCCGGGCGTGATCGTCTGGTTGACGGCGGTCAAGGTGAGGCTCTTGGCTCCCACCGCGTGGTCCGCGCCTGCGCTGTAGCCGTTCGTGCCGATCATGATGTGGGCGGCCTTCGGCACGGCGGTCGCCAGGGGCTCGGTCAGCTCCACCTGCGTGCCGTTCACCCCGGCCACCGTACCGAGCCTGACGGGCTCGCCCAGGGCTCCGGCCAGCACCGCGGCCAGCCGCCCGGTGTCGCGCGGCAGCGAGCGCCAGGTCTCGCCTTCCCTGCCTCCGGAGATGGTCAGGTCGCACCGGCCCGGCGCGTCGCCATCGCTCACCGTGATCGTGAGCGCGCCCAGGTCGAGGCCCGCGTCGCGGGCCGTGAACAGGACCGCGCTGCGGTCGACGGGTAGTTCCTGGGTCGAGGGGATCACGAAGGTGTCGAGGTAGGCGGCGAAGAACTGGTCGTTGACGCCGTGGAAGTACAGCACCACGTTGCCGGTGGCGCTGTCCAGCAGGACGGGCGCGTCGGTGCATCGGGCGAAGGCCAGCAGGGCGCCGGCGCAGCTCAGCCCGGTACGATCCAGGACGAGCAGCGGCATGGCCACTGTCAGATCGGTCGCGCCCTGGGCGGCGCCGGTCTTCAGGGCGAGGTCGTTGCGCGCCGTATCCAGCTCGACCTGCTTGGTGGCCAGATCGCGTTGCAGCACCGACGCCTTGTTACGCCCCGCGCGCGCGTCCTCCAGATCGATGCCGGCCTTGTGGAACGCGGCCTTCGCGTCCCTCAGGTTGGTGTCGGCGCTGCCGAACATTTTGACGGGCACCATCTTGATCAGCCCGGAATCCCGCGTCAGCGCCGCCTTCGTCTGGACCACGGTGTTGTCGGCGCCCGCCGAGGAGACGGCGAGCTTGCTCTTGAAGTTGATGAGCCTGATGTACTCGCCTTTCTTCTCCATGGAGAAATACGAGCGGATGCTGCCCCTGCCTACAATGATCTGCGCCATTTCGGCGGCGGGCTCGTCGGCCGCGCTCATGACGTAGCCCGTCAGGGTGTTGATGAACTGGTAACAGGGGTTGCCGCTGTACGTCTCGCCGGTCACGAGGTTGTACGACTGGCCGGCCAGGACGTAGATTCGCCACAGGCTTGAGGGTGAGTTGGGATCGGGGTTTCTCACCAGCTCCGCGCCCGGGTTGAGGTCGTCGCCCCTGACCGCGATGGTCGGCCGACCGGGCGACTCCTGCATATCCAGCCGCCACATCCAGGCCTCTATCTTGTCCTTCTGCGCGTCGTAGTCCTGCTGGCAGTAGGTGACCTGCTTGGCGAGCTCGTCGTAGGAGGTCTGGAGCGCGGGCACGTTCGCGGCGAGCTTGGTCAACCGGTCGATCTCCCGGGGCAGGTCCAGCACCTCGCCCTCAAGCTTCTTGATCTTCTGCTCCAGCGCGGCGATCGCATCCAGGTCATTGCTCTGCGTCGGGCGGTCGAGCACCGGCAGGTCCAGGATGTCGGGCACCTGGGCCAACCGTCCGTCCCTGCCCACACCGAACTCCACGGTCGCCACCTGCCCGTCCTTGTCGGCAGGTGCCTTGGTGGTGAAGGCGAGCAGCAACCGTGCCTGGCGCTTGGCCGGTTTGGCGGTCGTGCCGTACCCGACGGAGGCGGACTGCTGCTGGTGGTAGAGCACGGAGGACATTCCGGAGATCACGCTCCGGCCCGCGATGGAGAAGCTGTCGCGGCGCACGCCGGGGTGGTCGCCCACCGGGGCCTGCGAGCCCACCCACTGCACACCGCCGCGGAGCGTGCCGTTGACGGCGCGGTCGCTCTGGTCGTAGGCGGTCGTGCCAGACCCCTCGTCGAAGCGGTAGTACGACACCAGCCCCGACTCGTTGCCGATCAGGCGATGGCCCAGTTCCCGCCTCAGCTCCTCAGCCGTGCGGACGCGGTCCCAGACACGCACCTCGTCGATCTCGCCGTTGAAGAACTTGCCCGGTTGCCCCGCGGTGTTCACCGCGCCGATCAGGACCGGTGCGGCCTGGTCCGCCTGGTACGACAGGCTTACGCTCTGGCCCGCCCTGCCGTTGACGAAGACGGTCGCCGTTTCCCCGTTGTAGACCCCGGCCACATGGGTGTACTCGTTCAACGGGATCGGCTCGACCGAGATCACCGACGAGGGCGCGCTGTTGTGGGCGAGGAACACCGTGCCGTTCGGGTGCACCCCGAGCCGGCAGGCCGTGCCCTTGGCCAGGACGGTCCCGTCGAAGGCCGACGGCTTGATCCACGCCTCGATCGTGTACGGCCCGGCGCCGAATTTGAACGCTCCAGGATTGCCCAGGTCCACATGCCCGGCCGTACCGTCCAGCAGCAGCGCGGTCTCCGCGTGCCCTGCGACACCCGCCACCGGCACCAGATCCAGGTTGGTGAACGGGCACTTACCCGGGCTGCGCTCGAAGACGGAGTCGCGGTATTTGGGGTCGGGGCTGGTGTAGAAGCGCGTGCCCTGGGTGTTGAACCCGCCGTCGGCGTCCCGCTCGATGTTGAAACAGTCGACGCGGCCGGTGGCGTCGTTCTGCGCGAAGATCTGCCACCGCCACATGTCGTTGATCGCGGTCGGCACCATCACCGCCGTGAACCGCCCGCCGCTCAAGTTGCGGATGAACGACAGCTCCTTCGTCGGCTCGTAGAACGGCCGGCTCTCCATGTCCTCGGTGCCCAGCGTGTCGTTGGCCGATTCCGGTCGCGAGGCGTGCCGGCTGCGCCGATAGCGCACTTCCAGCACCGGCTTGAGCTTGCCGTCCACCAGCAGGAACCGGTCGCACAAGAGCGTCTCCCGCACCAGCGGCACCTTGTCGCCGCCGCTGAGCACGTAGTCTTTCCTGGCCGCGTCGCCGGAACAGCCGCCGCCGGTCAGCTTGTGCACCGCGTCGGCGTGGGCGGCCCCGATGGACTGCCGCAGCACCACCACGTAGGTGCCGTCCGAGATCACCTGGAACGGGGCCGCCGCCGACAGGCGCGCGGTCGTGGACAGGAACGTGTCGATCTCGTCGGGTTCCAGTTGTTCGGCCGCCCCGGCCTCGATCCGGCCGCCCCGCTTGACCGTCGGCATCGCCGTCGCGCCCGCGATGCTGTAGCCGACCTCGACGATCTCCCGTGAGAACGGCAGCTCGGCGGGGTTGTCGGCCCAGTACGCGGCGTCCAGTTCACCCTTGGCGGCATTCTGCCTGGCCAGGTCCAGGACGTTGTAGACGATCCGTCGCGCCGCGTCCATCGCGAACGCCACCGTGATGCCCTGGTGCCGGACCATCGCCACATGCGCGTACGTCCGGTCGCCGTAGACCTTGAGCAGGGAATCCTGCGCCGCCATAACCACCTCCGTGGACTGAAGTCAACTTACGCTGACTCCGATGGCGCCCCAGGTCAATACGGTCACAGCGACCACATCCGGCCATTTCATCACCTTGCCTCCGCCACTCAGCGGGCGTCCACGACGGCGCACCGTCGCCCCAGACCCCTTATCGGCGTTCTGACAATGTGGCGTCGATGAGACTCTGCGTGAGGTGGTGCAGCCGCAGCGCGTCGGCCCGGTCGAATGTGCGGCCGCTGAGCGGTAGCCGGCGTTTGGTGAAATATGCGGCGAAGGGCTCGCCGGGTGGGTCGTCCAGCAGGGCGGTCATGGGTGTGATGGCCTTGGTCACGGAGGTGCCGAACAGGGGAAGGGAGGCCTTTGCCGCAGCGCGGAGGGGTTGTGGGAGATGTGCGGGCATTCCGGTGGACACGACGCCGGGGTTGTAGCCGATGTAGCCGATCGGCGTGCCGGCGTACAGTTCGGCGAAGGCCACGCCCAGCAGGTCGTTGGCCCGGAAGGACTGCAGGGTGGCCTTGGTGCCGCTGTAGCGGCTGGTCAGTTGCAGGTCGTCCCAGTGGATACGGCCCAGCGGGACGCCGGGGGTACCGACGTTCATGATGACCGGTCGCGGCGCGGACTCCAGGGCCCTGCGCAGGCCGTGGCCAAGGATGAACCGGCTGAGGTAGGCAAGAGCGAAACTGTGCTCGTACCCCTCGGGGGTGGCGGTGCGGCGGCCGAAGAGCCGGTAGCGCTGGGCGCACAGGACGAGGGCGTCCAGCGAGGGGTAGGCGCCTTCGAGGGTCGAGACGAGATGCTTGGTCGCCTGTACCGAGGTCAGGTCGGCACGCAGGAAGGAGGCGCGCTTGGCGGCCGAGATGGCCGAGGCCTCAGCGAGGAAGGCCTCCCCTTTGGCCGCTGTACTGCCGATGGCGACGACCCGCGCCCCCTGCCGCAGGTAGTGCAGGGCGATCCCCCTGCCGATCCCGTCCGTTCCTCCGGTGATGACCACGGTGCGCATGCCCGATTCTCCGTTTCTGTGGGGGCGAATGTCTGTGCGGTGATAGGGCCGGGCGGGCACGCGAAGTGGTCCTGCGCCGCCGCGCCACGGCCGACCTCGGATCTGGCGTTCAGGCGTTTTGCAGCGTGTCCGCGCTCAGCCTGGTGCACAGCTCCCAGAGGGCGTTTCGGTTGCGTTCGTCCAGCACACTTGCGGGCCACGGCCGGTGACGGCCCTTGTGGTCGAAGTAGGCGCCGCTGATGCCCTCCACTTCATGACTGGAGGCCAGGTAGACGCTGGGGCGGGCGGATCTGGTCAGGTCGGAGAGGAAGAGCGGCGCGATGACCTTCAAGACCAGGGGTGCGATGGGGCGATAGACCATCGGAAACGCCTTGATCGCCGTCGACTTGTTCATGGGCGTGTAGCCGTGTCCGGGGTAGGCCACGTTGGCGGTTACGCCGGTGCCGGCGAGTTCCTGGGCGAGGCGGTAGGTCATCGCCATCGTCATCGTCTTGGTGTGGTTGTACTGGCTGAATGTCCAGCCCATGAAGCGCCGTTCGGCTTGCAGATTGTCGCGTTCGATGGGGCCGCCGGGGATGCCGCCGGTGATGTTGATGACCCTGGCCGCCCCGGCGCGACGCAGTTGCGGCAGCAAGAGGTGCGTGAGGGTGAAGGGGGCCAGGACATGGGCGGCGAACATCCTCTCGACGCCGTCGGCCGTGAGCTGCCTGGCCGGGAGGTTCAGGCCGACGTTGTTGATCAGCACATCGAGCGAGTCGGAACACTCGGCCACCTGTGACGCCAGCTGAGCCAGGCCATCCCGGCTGGTGATATCCGCGACGAGGGCCTGGACACGGTCATGCCCCGCGTCCCGGCTGATCTCGTGTACGGCTTGGCGGGCTTCGATCGTGTCCAGGCCGACGAGGATGACGGAGGCTCCCCGGATGGCCAGGCCGCGGGCGGTTTCCTTGCCGATCCCCGCGGTGCTTCCGGTGATCAGGACTGTCTTTCCTTGCATGGCAGCTCCTTCTTGTCACTCGGTGCCACACTATACATCTGATGCCTTGATGTACACTCGGGTGCATGACGGGGTTGAGAGAGCGGACCCGGCGAGCGGTCCGAAGCCAGCTCGCCGAAGTGGCCATGAAGCTGTTCATCGAGCGCGGATTCGACGAGACCACGGTGGACGACATCGCCGGGGCCGCCGGCATCTCCAAACGAAGCTTCTTCCGGTACTTCCCGGCCAAGGAGGATGTGGTCTTCGAAGGGGTTCAGGCCCTCGGCGATGACATCGCCGAGGAGTTCCGGAACCGTCCCGCGACCGAGGGGCCCTGGGAGTCGCTGCATGCCGTACTGCGCGAATGGAACCAGGAGATCGAGGACGAACGCCGCGCTCTCGAGCGCCAGCGACTCATCGAGACAACCCCCGTGCTACGGGCTCGTTTTCACCACAAGCGCGATGAGATACGGAGACAGCTCGCCGACGCGGTCCGCACCAGGTCCGGCCTCGATGCCTTCGCCGCCGAACTCATCACAGCCTGCGCGGCGGCCGCTCTCGACTGCGCTTCCGATGAGTGGTTCCGGCTGGGCGCCAAGACCGACCGGGCCGAACTCATCGACCGGGCATTCGGCCTCGCCCGCCCGGCCTGTTGCCCTCCGGCCGAACCATCCTCCTGATCGGGGACGCGCGAGCTTCAGAGGTGGCCGCGAAGCACGTACCTGCTGATCTCGTCGGTGATGACGCCGGGTTCGGTGAGCGGAATGTAGTGACCGGAGTGTTCGGCGATGACGTGGCGTCCATTCACGGACTGCCCGGCACGGTGGGCGTGGGAGGCGTTGGCCTGGGCGCGAAGCCGGGTGGGCATGCCGTCCCCGGCGCGGCCGCCGGAGATGACGGTGATGGGGATGTCGCCGAGGCCGGGTGGGCTGGTGCGCCAGGCGGCGAGTTCGTCGAGGAAGGTGCGGGCTTGGGCGGCGTGGGTGTGGATGGTGCCGACGGTGAAGCCTTCGCGCCGCATGTCTCGTTGGGCGTCATCGGGCAGGGCCGAGATCGAGAACCGGTAGGCCCATGCGAGCAGGCGTGTACGCGCCAGGAGCATGTTGACGCGGATGGCGGTGCGCTCCAGGCGACGGAAGGCCGGGGTGAACAGTACGTCGGCGGCTTCGTCGGTGGGGTCGACGATTACGAGGCCGGCGACTCGATCGGCCCGGCCGGCGGCGGCGAGGCGGGTGATCGGGCCTCCGGCGCTGTGGCCGACGAGGATGAAGGGCCCTTGTCCGTAGTGGTCGAGGAGGTCGACCAGGTCGTCGGCCATGCGCTGCAGCGTCCGGGAGTCGGGGTCGGGGGCGGAGCGGCCGAGACCGGAGCGGTCGTAGACGATCGCCCGGGCGAACGCCCCCACAGCCGGTTGGACGAGCGCCCAGGACGAGCGGGTGGTGGCGGCGCCGGCTTCGAACACGACAGTCGGGGCGTGGGGGCCGGGCCCGGGCAGGACCATGGCGTGCAGGCGCCGCCCGTCACGGGTGGCCACCCACTCCGACCGGCCCTGGAGGTGGCCGAACTCCTCACGGTCGGCATGCATTCCTGTGATCACCTCACCAGGTACGGCGCCGGGCGACTGGTCGGCGCCGATGGCCTTCGTGCGGCGGCGGTGACGCGCCACCAGGTCTCTTTCGCGGCCTGACTCATCCCCGCCCAGCCCGCCAGTAGCCGCAGAACACGATCCGGTCTTTCGGTAGACCCGCCGCGATCCAGTGGCGGCGAAGCGCGACCGGCAGGGCCTGCTCACCCACCACCCAGCCGAAGGTGGGCTCGTCAGGCAGGGCCACTTGCTCGGCGGCGGCGAGCACCGCACGCCCGGGGAGGGCGTGCGGATCGTCACGGATCACCCAATCCACCGTCACGCCGGGTGGCGGATCCAATTCCTGGACATCGGCGGGAGAGGGCACCTCGACCAAGGCGCGACCGCTGACGTCACGCGGCAGCGAGGCCAGGATCCCCCCAATGGCCGGCAGACCGCTCTCGTCAGCCACGAGCAGCACATTGGTCGTGTCGGCAGGTGGGTTGAAGGTCACCCCTTCGTCGAGGATCGCCACCTGATCCCCCGGCCGGCAGGTCTGCGCCCAGGAGGCGGCCGATCCCGGCGTACCACCCGCGGGCGGGTCGTGCAGGACGAAGTCCACGTCGATCTCGGGACCTTCGGCGCGGTAGGCGCGCACGCTGTAGCTGCGCAGGATCGGGCGGTCCTGTTTGGAGATCGTCAGGTATCTCAGGTAGGACGCCATGGTCAGCTTGTCGGGAAGGCGTGGCAGCGGCTTGCCGGGGACGGGGATGAACAGCCGGAACCACTGGTCGTACCCCATGGGAGTGAACCGCGCGATGTCCCCGTCACCGAGGGTGACCCGCACGAAGTGCGGAGCGATCTGCGCCGTACGCCGCACCCGCAGGACGAGCGGTTCGGACATCTCTGGCTTGATACGGACAGCCCTGATGTTGGTCTTGACCACGATCCGTTCCTTTCGCCGCACCGGTGAGAGCAGGCATCCAAAGGAGGCTGTCGAAGCGCCGCCGACCATCCGACGCACGTAGCAAGGTTAGGCTAGCCTAAGTTAGGGATCTTTCGGCAATACCCCTCGGAACGAAGCGGGTGGTCGTCGGATTCGGGGCCAACTCGGCCGCGAGACCCCCGGGTGTGGTGGTGATCTCCAGGAAGCCGTCGGCCTCGCTGACGTCGCAGGTGGCGATCGGCATGACATAGCGGCCCAGGTAGGGGCTGAGGTCGATGCGGGCGGGCGACTAAAATGAGCTTCTGACAGCTATCCGGTCACGCTCGTCGCCCGCGCCGCCGGTGGGCTGCTCGCGGGCGTGTTCTGGTCGATGGCGGCGGCGTACGCGGCCCGCATGGTCGCTCCCGAGCGTGTCGGCCGCGCGGTCGCGATCGTGTTCGCGGGCCAGGCCGCGGCGCTGACGATCGGCGTGCCACTCGGCACGGCGGCCGGTACGGTGACCGGCTGGCGGGCCGCGTTCGCCGGCCTGACCGTGATCGCCCTGCTGCTCGCCATACTCATGGCGCGCGTGCTGCCCGCGCTGCCCGGCGATCGGTCGCACGCGCGGGTGCGGGTGCCGGATGTGCTGCGCACGCCCGGAGTGGTGGTCGTCGCGGGCACCACGCTGGTCGTGATGCTCGGCCACTTTGCCGTATACACCTACATCGCGCCGCTGCTGGAGCGCGCCGGCCTCGCCGAGTCCGCGATCGGCTGGGCGCTGCTCGCGTACGGCGCGGCCGGCGCGGTAGGTGTCGGAGCCGCCGCGGCCCTGGTCGACCGCCGCCCGCGCGGCGCCGTACTCGCGGGCTTGGCCCTGATGACCGCCGCCGTCCTCGTGCTCGCCGTCGCCGGGCAGCACACGGCGATCGCGATCGCGGCCGTCGCCGCGTGGGGCCTCGCCTTCGGCGCACTACCCACGCTCCTGCACGCGGCGGTGGTACGGGCGTCGCCCGCCGCGCCCGAGGTCGCCGACTCCGTACTGAACTCCGGCTTCAACATCGGCATCGGCACGGGCGCTGTCCTCGGCGGTCAGATCCTGGCGATGCTCGGGATCGGGGCGGTGCCTTGGACCGCTCTCGCGCTACTCGCGGCAGGCTTGGGCGCGGCAGCGGCGGCCCGCCGTACCGGCTTCCCCGAACTGCACACGACACCTGCGGACTGACCCCAGCAAGGCAGACCACGCGCGCCGCCGCAGATCAAGGGCTATCCGGCGCTGCGATCTGGCGGGCCATGATGGTGGTCAGTTCGTAGGCGAGGTGGGCGGCGGCGACTGAGGTGATCTCGGCGTGGTCGTAGGCGGGGGCGACCTCGACGAGGTCGGCCGAGACCAGCTCGCAGGAGGCGAGGCCGCGCAGGATCTCCAGCAGTTCGCGGGAGGTCAGCCCACCGGCCTCCGGGGTGCCCGTGCCGGGGGCGTGGGCCGGGTCCAGGACGTCGATGTCGATGGAGATGTACAGCGGGCGATCGCCGACGCGCTCGCGCAGTCGCTGGGCGACCTCGTCGACGCCGGCCCGCATCACGTCGGCGGAGGTGAGGATGCCGAAGCCCATCCTCTCGTCGTCGGTGAGGTCCCGCCTGCCGTACAGGGGGCCGCGGGTGCCGACGTGGCAGAGGGCGGAGGTGTCGAGGATGCCTTCCTCCACCGCGCGGCGGAAGGGGGTGCCGTGGGTGTATTCGGCGCCGAAGTAGGTGTCCCAGGTGTCCAGGTGGGCGTCGAAGTGCAGCAGCGCGACGGGGCCGTGCTTGGCGGCCACCGCGCGCAGCAGGGGCAGCGCGATGGTGTGGTCGCCGCCCAGCGTCATCAGGCGGGCGCCGGTGTCGAGCAGGCCGGTGGCGGCGGCCTGGACGGTGTCGATGGCCTCGCCGATGTTGAACGGGTTGGCCGCGACGTCACCCGCGTCGGCCACCTGGGCCAGTGCGAAGGGGGAGGCATCCTGCGCGGGGTTGTACGGGCGCAGCAGGCGGGAGGCTTCACGGATGGCGTTGCCGCCGAAGCGGGCGCCGGGGCGGTAGGAGACGCCGCTGTCGAACGGGACGCCGAGCACGGCCACCTCGGCGGTGCCGACCTCGTCCAGGCGGGGCAGCCGGGCGAAGGTCGCCGGTCCGGCGTAGCGCGGGACGCGGGAGGAGTCGACGGGCCCGCGCGGGGTGGTGCTGTTCATGAGATCGCCTTCTTTCCTGCTCGCCAGACCGCGGAGGGAGGACCGCACGCCGCGCCCGGATGAGCACGGCGTGCGGGCGCGCGGCCTAACCGAGCGCGGTATCGGTGACGGGGATGACGCCCTGATCCCTGAGCCGGTCGAAGAAGGGGACCAGCTCGGGGTTGACGGACAGGGTGTGGGTGATGGCCTGCTGAGCCTCCGAAAGGCGACCCGCACGGGCGAGCACGATGGCCTTCCACATGAGCGGCTCGGCGTTGCCCGGCAGCAGGACGGCGGCGCGTTCCAGGGCGGCGACGGCTGTGGCGACCTGGCCGTGCGCGGGTGCCCGGTACCCGCTGACCATGCCGGGGGTGAAGATGACGCCGATGTCGCCGTAGGCGCGGTGCAGGGCGGTGAGCCGGTGCAGCTCGGCGAGCGGGTCGTCGTGGTCGTCGACCCGCAGGTCGACGACCACCCCGTCGCTTGCCCACTGTCCCCGTTCGGCGGCCACGATGTGCAGGCTGGCCGACTGCCGCCCCCGGGCGTCCCCGCCGCGCCGCTGTGCCGCCCGCAGGGCGGCGAGCAGGCGGGCGGCGAAGTCTCCCGGCGCCTCGAGGTATGCCTCCACCATGGCATCGGGGATGTCGGGAGCGCTGAGCATGTTGCCCTGCGCGCACACACCGGGCCGGCTCGCGTGCCCGGCGTGCGCGTAGCAATACCGGCCGGTGTACGCGACGACCTCACCAGTGGCGTCCACCAGCGCCACCTGGCGCTGACGGTGGTCGGGGTCGGCCGCCAGCATCCGGTCGAGGGCATCCTGCGGGGTACGGCCCTCGGCCAGCAGGTCGAGCCCGTGCGGGCCATAGGCCGGGTTGACGAACGCCTGGGTGGCGACCGCGCCCACGCCCGCCCGCGCCCACGGCGCGAGCCCGCCGACGCCGAGATAGTGCGAGGCGACGGCGACGCCGAGCCTTCCCGTGTCCTCGTCGCGGGCCAGGATGGAGTAGGTCATCGCGCGGCCCCGGCGGTTGCCAGGAGCGGGATCACGCCCTTGGCCAGGCGCTCGACCATCAGCTCGGCCGGCTGGTCCGGCGGGAAGGCCACCGCCACCGCGTCGGCTCCGGCCTCGGTGAGGGCGTCGATCTGCGCCGCGCAGTCGCTGGGGGTGCCCACGACGGCCAGCCGGTCGAGCCACTCGTCGGGGATGTGCGGGATGGCGGCCTCGATTCCCCGCGCGGCGAGCGCTTCGGCCTCGTCGGCGATGCCCTGGACCTCGGTCATCGGGTTGCGCGGGCCGCTGAGCAGGTAGAGCCCGAACAGTTCGCGCAGCGCGGCCCGGGCGGCGTCGCGGTCGTCGTCGATGGCGCACAGGGCGTACACCACGAGCCGGTGGTCGTCGCCCGCTCCCGCCTCGGTCAGCTGCCGGCGGGCCCAGCGCACGTAGTCCGCGCCTGCCAGCACCGACAGGACGGTGCCGTCGGCCTCACCCGCGGACAGTCGCAGTGCCTTGGGCCCGCCCACTCCGGCGTACAGCGGCGGCGGCGTGGCGGGGGGATGTTCGAGGGTGATCTCGTCCGCGGTGAAGGTGGCGAACTCGCCGGTGAGCGTGTCGCCCCGCAGCAGGGTGCGCAGTCCCCGCAGGGTGTCGCCGACGGCGCCGAGGGGAGAGCGGGGCCGTACCTGCATGGCGTTGAGCCATTCGGGCACGCCGAGGCCGACCCCGGCGCGTACCCGTCCCGGATGCAGGCCGGCCAGGGTGGCGATCTCCATCGCGGTCACCGCGGGGTGGCGGGTGGTGGCGGGGACGATGCCGATGCCGACCGGCAGCCGGGTGGCGGCCAGGAGCGTGGCGGCGGTGGCGAAAGCGCCGGTGAAGAAGTAGTCCTCGCCGAGCCAGAGCTCGTCGAGACCGGCGCGTTCGGCCGCCGCCGCGGCCGTCAGGATGTCGTGCGGGGCCTGGGAACTGCCCAGCAGCAGGCCGATGGCCGGGCGGCGCGGAGAGCTGGAGTGGGTGGTCATCTACGCCTCCCGCTCGGGCAGCGGCTGCCACGGCACCCAGCCGAGCCCGCGGTCGTCGGTGGTGTCGCCGAAGCCCGGCCTGGGCTCGTCGGCCGGAGGCAGGGGGCTGATGTGGGTGTGCCACATCCGCCACTGCGGCGCTCCCTCTCCGTTGTCGCGGTGGTAGATCTCGGTGGCGCGCACCAGCAGCGTGTTGCGGGTGTCGTCGTCGTGCGCGCCGTCGGCCAGCGCGACTTCGTCAATCCTCACCTCGCAGGCCAGCCAAGCGGTGTCGCCGCGCACCTCCAACCGCATGACCCGCACCTCGGGCGTACCGACGAGGTCCTCGCTCTGGCGGTAGTACTCCCACAGGGCGACCTTCTCGCGCATGTTGAAGTAGGGGTGGCCGTTGAAGTTGAACATCAGGTACTCCTCCCCCGGTGAAGGAAAGACCTGCACCATGCGGGGAATGACGTAGCCGATGTTGGACTCCCACCATTCACGGCTCAACCGCAGAATCTCGTCGATGTCCTCGGCCGGGGCACTGCGCTGGATGTACTGGATATCGCTCATGTCCTGTTCCTGTTCTAGTGATGGTCGTCGCTGGTGAAGGCCGGGCCGCCGGCCAGGACACCGTCCTGATAGACCGCCTCGATGCGGTCCGCCAGGCCGGCGAAGTCGAGGGGGTCGCCGGCCACGATGGAGAAGTCGGCGCGCAGTCCTGGCCGCAGCGTGCCGATCTCGTCGGCCGCGCCGAGCAGTTCGGCCGCGGCCGACGTCGCGCCGCGCAGCACCTCGGCGCGCTCCAGACCGGCCTGTGCCAGGGCCTCCAACTCCTGGAGGTTCTGGCCGTGCGGGGAGAACCCGGCGTCCGAGCCCATCACGATCCGTACGCCCGCCTGGATCGCCCGGCGCAGGTTGCTCTCGTGCACCGAGGTCGCCTCTCTGAGCTGGGCCAGGGTGCCCGGCTCGGCCATGGGGTCGGCCTCAGTGGCTGCCAGGAAGGCGCGGGCGGCGGCGAGGGTGGGCACCAGGAAGGTGCCGTGCTCGAGCATCAAAGCGATGTTCTCCTCGTCGAGGAACACGCCGTGCTCGATCGAGGCGACTCCCGCCAGGACGGCCGCGGTGATGGCCGCCGAGCCGTGCGCGTGCGCCATCACCCGCAGGCCCGCCGCGCCGGCCTCCTCGACCAGGGCGGCGAGTTCGTCCTGGCGGACTTGGCAGTGTCTGGGGTCGTCCAACGGTGAGCTGAGCCCGCCGGAAACCGCCACTTTGATGACGTCGGCGCCCGCCCTGACGAGTTCGCGCACCACCCGGCGCATCCCGATCGGGCCGTCGGCCACCGTGTCCGGCATGCCGGGGTAGAGCGGGAACTGCCAGCGTGGAGCGTTCCCGGAGCGTCGCCACGGATCGGCGTGCCCGCCGGTCGGGGAGATCATGCCGATCGCCGTACGCACCCGCGGGCCGCGCACCAGCCCGTCGGCGACCGCCTGCGCGATGCCGCTGTCCGCCCCGCCCGCGTCGCGCACGGTGGTGATCCCGAGGTCCAGGGTCTGGGCCAGTACGCGGCCGGTCCGCAGGAACCGGTAGGACAGCGGCGTGTTCACCAGCCGCGGCATGTCCAGGTGCGGCAGCGTCAAGTGGGTGTGGCAGTCGATCAGACCGGGGATGATGCTGCGCCCCGACACGTCCACCACCCGCGCGCCCGCGTCGGCGGGCCCGGCGGCCTCGATGCGCCCATCCGCGACCACCAGGTCACCCACGGCCGGTGGTGCCGCGGTGCCGTCATAGAGGGTGGCTCCACGGTAAATCGTTCTCACGGGGTCCTCCGCAGGTGTTCGATCAGCAGCACGGCCAGCTCCGCCGGGGCCTCGTACATCGGCAGGTGGCCGATTCCCGGCATGACCTCCAGCCGGGCGCCGGTGCTCCGCACGAACCCGGCCGACTCCTCCGGCGGGCAGCCGCCGTCCCGCTCGCCCACCACGACCAGCGCCGGGCAGCCCACCAGGGCCGCCGTCGATGTGGTGTCGGCGGCCGCGGCGGCGCGCCAGATCGCGATCGTGGTGGCGGCGTCGTTGCGGCTCTGGCCGGCGATCGCGTCTTCGACGACCTCCCCGACACTCACCGCCTCCTCAGTGGTACGGCGCAGCGCCAACTCGGGGCCGACCGCGAGGATGTCCTCGATCAGGCCGCCCTCGTCGGGGTCCACGGGCAGGAAGGCGCCTCCCACCGTGGTGATCGAAGCCGCCAGGTCCGGGTGACGCGCCGCCAGCTCGACCACGACGGTGCCGCCTACCGAGCCGCCGACCAGGTGCGCTCTCGGCACGCCGAGCGCGGCGAGAACCTGGACGCAGTCCGCGCTCCAGCTCTCCACGCTGTAGTCGCCCGATCGGGTCGACTCCCCGTGGCCGCGCAGGTCGACCGCGATCCAGCCTTGCTCGGCCGGCAACCGGGCGGCCAGGGCGCGCCAGCAACGGGCCGACATGTTGGCCGGATGCACGAACAAGATCGGCGTCGCCTCGAGCGACCCACGCCGTACCAGCGCCGACAGGGGGCCGGTGGCGGTGTCGACCGTGCGGCGTTCGAGACCGTCGGCCGCCTCGGCGAGCTGCCGCCGGCTGGCCAGGATGGCGGGCTCCTCGTCGGCGGCGTCGTAGTGGCGGTTGCCCACCAGGTACGCGCCGCCGGCGACGAGCAGCCCCACCACGAAGGCGACGTCCGCGCCGCCCAGCGCCACGGCCGCCGGGCCGGTGAAGAGGCCGGTGGACATGAAGGGGATCATCGCCGCGAAACCGAGCCCGTAGGCGATCAGTCCGCTGGCGCCCCATCGCCGGTAGATGCCGTTCTGGTCGAAGAGCGCGGTGACCGCGTACCGGCCGCGCCGTACCCAGTAGTAGTCGGCGAGGTTCACCGCCGACCAGGGCACCAGCAGGTACAGCACGATCGTGACGAAGTCATTGAAGCTGCCCAGGTAGGCGACCGGCATGGCGAGCGCGACCAGGTAGGCGCAGACGCCGCCCGCCACGATCCCGATCACCCGCGCCGACACCGACGGGCGCAGCGGCCGAAAGCCCGCTACGATGCTCACCCCCGACAGCATCGCGCCGTAGAGGTTGACGCCCATCAGGGCGATGGCGCTGGGCACCAGGGTGACCACCACCGCGAACGTGCCGAAGCCGGGAACCAGCCGGTCGCCGATGTCCTGCAGGTTCGGCAGCGCGTCGACGACCGGGACCGAGGAGGCGATGTACGAGCCGAGCGCCATCAGCCAGATCGCCGAGGCCGCCGCGCCCAGGTAGGTCCAGCCGACGACCGCCCGGGTGGAGATCGAGGCCGGGAGATAGCGCGAGTAGTCCGAGACGAAGACCGCGTACCCCAGCTGGTATCCCGCGGCGGCGACGAACTGGATGAGCAGCGCCGCCACCGAGAAGCCCGCCGCGTGAGGCTGAGGCTCCAGGTGCACCAGCGCCAGTACGGTCAACACCCCGAACACCGGCACCACCAGGTACGACAACCACCGCAGCACACCGTGCAGCAGGTCATGGCCGATGATCGCCAGCAGGACGGCCACCACGACGATGAGCGCCCCCCACAGCAGCGGCGACCCCGGCAGCACCAGCGCGAGCGCCTGGCCGCCGAGGATCACGCCGAACACGCTCAGCCCGACATAGAGGAAGATCGCGGCGAGCATCGGCAGGGCGGCGCCCCTGACGCCGAACTGCGCCCTGGACTGGACCATCTGCGGCAGGCCCATGGTCGGGCCCTGATTGGCGTGGAAGGCCATGAAGAACGCGCCGGTCAACGCCCCCAGCGAACTGGCCGCGATCGACCAGCCCACCGACAGGCCCTGGGCGGGCCCGAGGAACCCGACGATCATGGTGGAGATCACCAGCTGACCGGTGAACCAGAACGGCGCCTGGTGCCACGCCTTACCCCGGCGCTCCGACGGCGGTACGTAGTCGATGGATCGGACCTCGATCACGCCACGGCGGCGTACGGGACTGTGATCGAGGTCGGCGGGGGGAGATTCTGTAACGTCGCTGATCATGGCGGGCTCCACCTGGGGACGTCTGAAGAACGGTGGGTGAAAGCTACAAAAGAAATGTAGGTTTGTCGAGGGTTGTCCCGAACTTCTCGTTACACTTGCCACCCATGACGAACCGCACGATCGGGCAGGTCGCTGCGGCGATCGGTGTGAGCCCGCAGACTCTGCGGGTCTGGGAATCCCAGGGGCTGCTGGTTCCCGACCGCAGCAGCGGCGGGCAGCGGCGCTACACCGACGAACACCTGGCGCGCGCGCAGCAGATCGCCGACCTGCGCCGCCGCCACGGCTGGAATCCCGCGGCGATCCGCACCTCCCTGGCCCACGAAGCCTCGGCGGAAGGCGGCCAGCGCCGATCGGACAACAACGCGATCCGTACCGCCAGGCGGGCTCGCGGACTCACCCTGAAAGAGCTCGCGGGCATGCTCGGGCTGTCGCCGGCCTACCTCGGCGCGATCGAGCGAGGCGACAGCGGCGTCTCCACCCAGCTCATCATGCGCATCGCCGACGCCCTGCTGGTGCCGCCGAGCGCCCTGGCCGCCTTCCGCGCCCACGGACCGATGGTGGTACGGCGAGACGAGCGGGCGCGCGGCGTGTTCGAGGGCGGCGTGGTCTGGGAGGAGCTCACCCTGCCCGGATACCGGCTGGAGTCCTCACTGCTCACCGTGCCCCCCGGCGAGGGCAGCGGCGGCGCCTACGCCCGCCCCGGCGAATCGTTCGCCTTCACCCTGGCCGGA
Organism: Nonomuraea sp. NPDC046570; assembly: GCF_040645915.1. Classification (NCBI taxonomy): domain Bacteria; kingdom Bacillati; phylum Actinomycetota; class Actinomycetes; order Streptosporangiales; family Streptosporangiaceae; genus Nonomuraea; species Nonomuraea sp. NPDC046570. Next base: position 34,626 of record NZ_JBEYZF010000029.1, read on the forward strand.
CGGCTGCGCTTCACCCTGCCCGACCAGCAGGAACTCCTGGTGACCGAGGGCGATTCGATCATCCTGCCGCCGCACACCCCCTTCGCCTGGGACAACCCCGACTCCGAACCTGCCCGCCTGCTGTGGGTGGAACCCCTGGAAGTCGGCGCCTGGGAACAGGCCAAAGCCGCCAACCTCATCCAGACCGCACCCACCACCGGCCCCGACGACAGCGAACCGCCCACCTGACACCGTCGTCGATCACCTTGGCAACCACGCGTGAGCCGTACAAGCTGCTGGGCTTTCCCGTATGCGCCTTGCCGCCCGGTTTCTTCTTATGTGTACAGAGAGGGGCAGCGTAAATGGGCTTCCGAGACATCGTGGCGCGCTACGAGTGGATGCTTCGGGCCGATTCCGCATGGCTGTCGGAAGGATTGGCCTGGACCGTTGTCCTACCTCGGTCAGAGAACCTCTCGTTGATCGAGGTGGGGCGGCGCCTGACCGGTGGCGGCCGGCCGGTCATGAGTGAACTCGAAGAAGTCGATGATCGGGACCTGATCTATCTGGGGCGGTCGGACACGGCCACGGCGCTCGTCGAGCCCGATGGATTCAGTTACGCAGGACATCCCCCGGTTCTCGAATGGCTCAGCAGAAATGCACAGGCGTGGCATATATCGTGGAACCTCACCGGCACCTCCAGACTGTGTTACGCCACAGACGGAAACGTGCTGGCCGAGGTTCATAGGCTGGAATCGGCCGTGGCGGTCGGTGTGGACGCCGATTCGATCTCGGCAGAAGTGGCGATGCTGCGCGAAGCGGTCGACTCTCCGTGGCCAGCGATGCAGGCAACGGCCATGGCCATCGTGGAGTCACGCACCGGAGCACGCCTTGACCAGCAATGGTTCGAGGAGCCCAGGGTCGTCGTACACATCGATCAGCCGATCTCGCCCGATATTCCTCCGCTCGGATTCTCACATCACGAACCGGACCTTGATTCGAAAATACAACACGCATCACAAGCGACAAGAAACACGGTTTTCATATACACGATCGAAGAACTGATCAACCGCTTCACTCTCGGCTTGCCCAGTGTTTCCGAAGTATTGCAAGCGGCTCGAGAGGGGCGTCCGCTTAGCGAATCGCAATGGCATGAAGTGGACGCTGTTCACGAGGAACTTGGACACCAGTGGGCAGGGCAGCCCACCGCTGAGAGGGAGCAGGACACAGGGGGGTGGCGACGATGGGTTGCCGCTAATGCGATCCGCCACAGCCTTCGATCGCTCAGTGAGAATTCCAGCTACCTTGACGGCCTCACCTTCGCCCGGTTCGCGTTTTCAGAGGAGTGGCCCGTGTTCAGAGAACAGATTCGCGAGCTGGCACGCGACATCGACTGAATTAAGCTGCGGGGCCAGTTTGAGGTTGATGGGTGTCCACATACAGGAAGCCGACAGCGACGATGTGCTCAGCTTGGGCGGTCGGCGCCCTCCCCCCTTTCCGTCCCACCGGGCGCAGGGCTCGGCAGTGCCAGCGCGCCGGCCACGATCAGGCCGAGGATGACGGCCTGAACCAGGTCCTCCTCGAAGGCCAGATACCGCACCCGCTGGCGTCTACCTCTTGCGGGCATGTGGGTGGTTCGTGATATGAACGCTCAAACAGTTTTGAACTGGCCCTTATCCGGCCCCTCTCTCCTCCAAGATCTCTAACCCATCTCTGACCTGCCAGACTCGTGCGTGGAGTGGATTTGAACGTTCATATCCCTGGGTCCTACGTGCGGCAGTTCCGTGAACCCCCCGGATACCTCGACTTCGCCAGGGTCGGGCCGACCTCCGAGGCGGTCACGCGGGCCGTCGTCGAGGCCGCCGAACTGCTCACCCGCGACCCGTGCGCCGCGCTGGACGGGCTCCAGGCCCAGGCGGCCAAGACCCAGGCCGCCGCGGCGGACCTGCTGCGGAGCGCGGTGCACGAGGTGGCCTTCGTCTCGTCCACCAGCCACGCGCTCTTCGCCGCCGCCGCGGCGATGGGCGGTCGCGGCGGCGTCGTGCTGGTGCCGCGCGGTGAGTTCCCCTCCAACATCTACCCCTGGCTGCGGTTCGAGGAGCGCGGCGGGCTCCGCGTCCGCTGGATCGACGCGCCCAGGATCACGCCGGAAACCGTGCGCGCCCACCTCGACCAGGACGTGCGCGCACTCACGATCAGCGCCGTGGACGCCTTCACCGGCTACCGCGCGCCGCTCGGGGCGCTGAAGGAGACGCTCGGCGAGGGACGGACGCTGATCGTGGACGCCATCCAGGGCCTGGGCGCGGTCCCGCTGGAGGTCGAGGCGGCCGACGTCCTCGCCTGCGGTGGCCAGAAGTGGCTCAGGGCCGGCTGGGGCGCCGCCATCCTCCTCGTCCGTGACCGGGTCGCCGACCGGCTCACGCCCGGCCTCGGCGGATGGTCCGGCGTCCACGAACCCCTGACCTCCGGCGTCCGCGTGCCGGGTGTGCGCGAGCCTCTCGCGGTCAGGCATCCGAAGCCGCCCCTCACCGGTGCGGTCGCGCATACGCCGACCAATCCCGACTACCCCGCGGTCGCCGCCCTGGGAGCCGCCATCGACCTGGCGCTCTCCGTCGGCGTGCCGAACCTCGGCCGGCAGCTCACCCAGACGCTGGCCACCCTGCTCGACGCCGCCATGAGCGCGGGCGCGGAGATCCTCATGGACGGGCGGGACCCGGAGACGCGCTCCGGCATCGCCTGCCTCCGCCTGCCCGGCCGTGACCCCGCGCACGTCCACGCGGCACTCGGCGCGGCCGGGCTCACCACCACCCTGCGCGGCGGCTGGATCCGGCTGTCCCCTCACGCCACCACCCCTGGCGAGGCCGTCGACCGGCTGGCACATGGTCTGCGTACAGCCCTCACCCCCCGAAAGGAAGCATTAAGATGATCAACCGTCGCGCCGCTCTCGCGCTGGCTCTCACCGGCGCGCTCGCCCTGGCCGCCTGCGGTGGCAACAGCGAGCCCGAGCAGCAGGGTCCCGTCAAGATCACCGTCTGGAGCTGGAAGCCCGCGTCGGACGGCCTGGCCGCGGTCGCCAAGGACTTCGAGAAGGCGAACCCGAACATCAAGGTCGACGTCCTGGTGATCGGCAACCCGACCATCTGGGAGAAGATCACCATCGGCATGGCGGCGGGCGGCAAGGGCCTGGGCGACGTCCTGCACATCGGCATCGACTACCTGCCCAGCTACGTGGACAAGTTCCCCGGCGGCCTGGCCGACCTGAACAAGCTGGGCGCCGGCACCTACAAGGACGCCTTCGCCAAGGGGCTGTGGCCCACGGTCACCGGCAAGGACGGCGGCGTCTACGCGATGCCGTGGGAGGTCAACCCGGTCGGCTTCTTCTACCGCTCCGACCTCTTCGAGAAGGCCGGGATCGATCCGGCGGCGATCCAGACCTGGGACGACGCCATCGAGGCGGGCAAGAAGCTCAAGGAGAAGACCGGGGCGTCCCTCATCGGCCTGAACAAGCCGGCCGCCGGCCGCATGGACATGGACTTGTACCAGTCGCTGCTGCAGCAGCAGGGCGCGTTCTACTTCAACCAGCAGGGTGACGTCACGCTCGGCTCGGCGCCCGCCGTACAGGCGATGACCCTGATCAAGAAGATGAACGAGGCCGGGATCATCGCCGACACCTCCGGCGAGGGCAGCGAGAAGAAGCTGATCGCCGGCGGCAAGCTGGCCGTGCTGCCGTGGGCGGCCTGGGCGGCGAACTACATCCCGGAGATGCGCCCTGAACAGAAGGGCCTGTGGCGGGTCATGCAGCCGCCGGCGGTCACCGCGGGCGGAAAGCGGACCGCGATCGTCAACTCCACCCACCTGGCGATCTCCGGCACCAGCAAGCACCAGGCCGAGGCGTACAAGTTCATCGAATACGCGCTGACCAAGCCCGAGGTCATCAACAAGGTCTTCAAGGAGGGCGGCGTCTTCCCCGCGCTGACCGCGGCGTACTCCGACCCGATGTACTCCGCCCCGACGGAGTACTACGGCGGGCAGCCCACGCTCAAGACTTTCGTGGACTCCCTGACCGAGGGCGCCGACGCCACCTACTACTCCAGTGACTACGCCAGGGCGCTGAAGATCGCCAGCGACGCCCAGACGCAGGTTCTGACCAAGGGCGCCGACCCGGCCGCGACCCTGACCACGGCGGCCCAGCAGCTCGCCCAGCAGACCGGCAGGAAGCTCGCGGGATGACGCTCACGATGACGCGGGAGGCCGCCACCGAGCGTGGCGGCTCTCCCCGCTTCCGCCGCCCGCTGGTCACCAGGAGGAACATCCCCTACCTGCTGATCCTGCCCGCGCTGCTCGGTTTCCTGTGCTTCAAGGCGTATCCGATCCTCGCCGCGATGTACATCAGCCTGACCACCGGCGCGGGGGCGGCCCGCAGCTTCGTCGGGCTGGACAACTACGTCCGGCTGGTGAACGACCCGCTGTTCTGGACCGCGCTGTGGAACACCACGCTGATCCTGGTCGTCCAGGTGCCGATCATGCTGCTGCTCGCGCTGCTGCTCGCACTCGGGCTCAACTCCTCGTTCGTACGGCTGCGCGGCCTGTGGCGGCTGGGCGTCTTCATGCCGTCGCTGACCGGCCTGGTCGCCTACGGCGTGATGTTCTCGGTGATCCTGAGCAAGGACTCCGGTCTGCTCAACTGGCTGCTCGGCTTCGTCGGCATCGACGCGATCAACTGGCTGGGCACCCCCTTCTGGGCCCGCATCGCCATCGTCATCGCGCTCACCTGGCACTACACCGGCTACACCGCGGTGATCTACCTCGCCGGGCTGCAGAGCATCGCCAAGGAGCTCTACGAGGCGGCGATGGTCGACGGCGCCGGGGCGATCCGCCGGTTCTGGTCGATCACCGTCCCGCAGCTGCGGCCGATCCTGCTGCTGACGGTCGTGCTGTCCACGATCGGCACGCTGCAACTGTTCGACGAACCGTTCGTGCTCACCGGCGGCGGTCCGGACAACTCCACCCTCACCATCTCGCTGTACCTCTACCAGAACGGATTCCAATACTTCGACTTCGGCTACGCCGCGGCGATCGCCTACGCGCTCACGCTGATCGTCGCCGGGTTCGGACTGGTCCAGCTCAAGCTCACCGGAGGCAAGAAGTGAAGGGCTGGCCACTGACGTTCGCGCTGGCCGCGGTGTTCGCGCTGTGCGTCGGGCCGTTCTACTGGCTGGCGATGGCCGCCACCCACGGCAACTCCGAGATCTTCGCCGAGACGCCGAAGTTCTATCCGGGCGACCAGCTCGGGGCGAACACCGCCAAACTCGAGGAGTCGATCGGCCTGGTCAATGTGCTGGGCAACACGCTGTTCGTCGCGGTCGTGCAGACCCTGATCGCGATCGTCGTGGCGCTGCTGGCCGGGTACGCCTTCGCCAAGTTCGAGTTCCGCGGCCGGAACGCGTTCTTCGTGCTGCTGCTGTCCACGCTGGTGATCCCAGGCGGCGTCACGATCATCCCGATCTTCGAGATGATGAACGACCTCGGACTGATCGACACCTTCCCGGCGCTGATATTGCCCAATCTGACGGTCCCGTTCGGCATCTTCCTCATGCGGCAGTCGCTGCTCGCCGTACCGGATGAGCTCCTGGACGCCGCGCGGGTGGACGGCGCGGGCGAGTTGCGGGTGCTGTGGCGGGTCGTGGTCCCGGTCATGCGCCCGGTGCTGGCTGCGCTGGGCGTCTTCCTCTTCCTCGGGGCGTGGAACGACTTCCTGTGGCCGCTGATCGCGATGCGGACCCCCGAGATGTTCACCCTGCCGGTCGCCCTGGCCACTCTGCAGGCCCAGGCCAGGACCGACTTCGGCCAGGTGATGGTGGGTACCGCGATCTCCTCGCTGCCCATGATGATCCTTTTCCTCATCCTCCAGAAACAGTTCATCTCCGGCCTGCTGGCCGGTGCCACGAAGGGATAGGCATGCAGGTTTGGGAGCCCTACGCTCTCGGCGAGACGGCGACGGTACGTGCCGGCGAGGTCGAGATGGCCGTCGCCGGCACCGCGGACGCGGCGGTGACGCGGGTCGCCGACGGCGTCTGGCTGATCGACGCGCCGACGGCGACGGCGGCGCAGTGGCGGATTCCGTGCGTGGACGTCACCGCCTTCTGGACGCCCGGCAGCGGGACCTTCTGGGTGCCGCCGATCTGGAGCGCGCCGCAGGAGTCCAGGCTGACCAAGGGCTCACCCGTGGTGTCGCTGGTCGGCACGGGCAGCGCGAACGTGTGCACGGTGGCGCTGGCCGAGTCGGTGTCGCCGGTGAGCTTCACCGCAGGGGTGATCGAGGAGACGGGCGAGTTCGTCTTCACCCTGCGCGGCCAGGGGCTGCGGATCCGCCTGGACCTGTCGAAGCGGCCGTTCTCCGCGGCGATCGCGGATGTGACGGCCTGGTGGCAGGTGGGCCGCCACCTGCCGCCGACGCCGACGGCCGCCCGGCTGCCGGTCTACTCGACCTGGTACAGCATGCATCAGGAGGTCAGCGCGGAGTCCGTGGAACTGCAGGCGGGGCTGGCGAAGGAGCTCGGCTGCGAGACGATCATCGTGGACGACGGCTGGCAGACGGCCGACCGGGCGCGCGGCTACGCGTTCTGCGGCGACTGGGAGCCGAACACCACCGCCTTCCCCGATATTTCAGGGCATGTGGCTAGAGTCCGTGAGCTCGGCATGGCCTACCTGCTCTGGTACGCCATCCCCTTCGTCGGCAAGCACAATGCCGCCTTCGAGCGCTTCGAGGGCAAGTTCCTGCGCTACCTCGACCACATGGACGCCGCGGTGCTCGACCCCCGGTATCCGGAGGTCAGGCGGTTCCTCATCGACAAGCTGGCCCAGCCGGTCGAGGCGTGGGGCGTGGACGGCCTGAAGATCGATTTCGTCGACCGGTTCGCGACGCCGGGCGGCGACCCCGCTCCCGGCGAGGGGACCGACTGCGCGGAGGTGGACGAGGGGGTGCGGCGGCTGCTCCACGACCTCGACGTACGGCTTCGCCGTACCGCGCCCGAGGTGCTGGTCGAGCATCGCCAGCCGTACACCAGCCCCGGCCTGTGGCCGTACGCGAACATGATCAGGGCGACGGACTGCCCGCTCAGCCCGCAGGAGAACCGGCAGCGGACGCTGGACCTGCGGCTGGTCGCCGGCCCCATCGCCGTGCACTCCGACATGATCCTGTGGCATCCGGACGAGCCCGCCGAGCAGGTCGCGGTGCATCTGATCAACGCGCTGTTCTCCGTGCCGCAGATCTCGGTCGACCTGTCGGCTCAGCGGCCGGACCAGCTCGCCGCGATCGGGTTCTGGCTGGAGATCTTCCGCAGGCACCTCGGCACGCTGCAACTAGGCGTGCTGGAGCCGGTGCAGCCGGAGCACGGCTACCCGCTCGTGCGGGCCTACGATGGGCAGACGACGATCATCGCCCGTTACGCACCGCTGCCGGTGGACGTGCCGGAGTCAGGCGAGCTGCTCGTCGCCAACGCCGACCCCGACCCCCGCGTGGTGCTCTTCGGCGAAGGCGAGGCGCGGGCCGAGGTCTACGACTGCGGCGGCACGCTGGTCCAGGCGACCGACCTGCGGCTGGAGACCGGGCCAGCCCTGATCGACGTGCCCTTGGGCGGCCTGCTGAAGCTGAGGAGAGGCTGAGTGACGACACGCCGGCCGCGCGAGCGCGGGGTCACCATCGAGGATGTCGCCCGGGCGGCCGGCGTGTCCCGGCAGACGATCTCCAACGCGCTCAACGCACCGCACCGGCTGAAGGCCGAGACGCTGGAGCGGGTCACCGCCGTCATCGAGGAGCTCGGCTACCGGCCCGACCAGTCGGCGCGCAGCCTCAAGTCGGGCACCCGGCGGATCATCGCGTACCCGACTCCGGTCGACGATCCGGCCAATCCCAACCCGCTGATGGGCGGCTTCCTGGAGGCGGTCGTCGCGGCCGCGGGCGAGGCCGGCTACCGGATCCTGCTGGTACGGCCGCGGCCTGGCCAGAGCCAGGAGCAGGCGCTCGACGAGCTGATCGCCGCGCGTACCGTGGACGGCTTCCTGCTGTCGGACATACTGCGTGACGATCCGCGCGTGGCCCACCTGTCCGGCGCGGGCTTCCCGTTCGCGGCCTTCGGCAGGACCACGCCCGAGCATCCGCAGTCCTGGGTCGACGTCGACAGCGTGCAGGGTGTGATCGACCTGGTCGGCCTGCTGGCGGCCAGAGGTCACCGGCGGGTGGCCTTCCTGGCCTCCGCCGCCGGGCAGCCGTGGATGGACGACCGCCGCGACGGCTTCCTGGCAGGCGTGCGCCGCCATGGCCTGGCCGGGCACGAGTACTCGGTGCCGGGCGACGACCCAGGCGAGATCGTCGCCGCCACGCGGGAGCTGCTGAGCGGGCGCGTCCGCCCGACCGCGATCGTGGCCGGCGGCGACTGGCTCGCGCTGGGCGTCTACGCCGCGGCCCGGGCGGAGGGCCTGGAGATCGGCGCCGACCTGGCCCTGGTCGCCTTCGACGACCTGCCGATCACCGCGTTCCTCCAGCCCGCCCTGACCACGGTACGGCTACCGCTGCGCCGCATCGCGGAAGCCCTGGTCAGCCGCCTTCTCCAGATCATCGAGGACGGCGTCACCCCGCAGGCGGGCCTTCTGCTCCCCGGCGAGCTGGTGATCCGTCCCAGTGTCGGCCCTTGAGGGCCGTGATGGGAACGTTCAATGCAGATCGGCTCCAGCAGCCACGAGCTCGTGGCGATGTTCGAATGGGCGCGCGAGCGGGCGCTGCGCTGGGCGCACCCCGCCGGGTCGCGCGGCCCCGTCAACGTCGACGAGCGGCAGCCGTACGGCACCGGGCAGGGTGTCTACCTGCCCTCCTACTGGGCGGGATACGCGCACCGAAGCGGCTTCTACGCCCGTGACTTCGCCCACCAGGCGGCTGGCGCCCACCTGCTCGGCCTGGCGGAGGCGAACCTGGCGATGCTGCGATGCTTCGCGGCCTCCGCCACCGAGGAGCACGGCTACCACCCCGTGTGGGCGTTCAACTTCGACGGCTCCTACCTGTCGATCGACTACCGCGGTCCCGACGACTTCGTCAGTGAGGTGCCGGCGGTGTTCGAGCTGGTGGAGACCGCGGCGGCGGTCCACCGCTGGACGGGCGACCGCGCGTACGTGGACGACCCGGTGCTCTGGCGCTACTACCAGAACGCGACCGGCGAGTTCGTCGCCAGGAACGCGGGCGGCGGCCTGGTGGCGCGCGGCTCTGGCGGCGGCATCTTCCAGGGCACGGCCACCTACAACGAGCTCGGCGGCGAGCCGCTGGCGGAGGCCGGGGACGGGATCGCCGCGCAGTACGCGGCCTACCTGGCCATGGCGGAGCTGGCGCGCGCCAGAGGCGCGGACGGCGACGACTACACGCGGCTCGCCCACGGGCTGCGACGGCACTTCAACGAGACGTGGCGGCTGGACGGCGAGCAGGTGCGCGGCTGGACCGTGGACGGGCTGCCGGTCACCGGGTGGGGCGCGGAGAACAGCTGGTTCATGCCGTTGAAGGACATCATGGACGACGGCTCCGGCTATCTCGACTACGTCGACGCGCAGGCCGCCGGTCCGGGCCGGCCGGAGAACGTCGAGGCGCTCACCTACCTGCCCGACACCTTCTTCCGCCACGGCAGGAACGAGACCGCCTGGCGGTGGATGCGGGAGATCTTCGCCGCCCGCTCCGCCGCGCACGTCGCGGGCGGGCTCAACGGCGACTACCCGGAGGTGTCCTTCACGCTGGTCAGCCAGACCGTCGAGGGCCTGCTCGGAGTCCGGCCCGACGCGCCGTCAAACGCGCTGACCACCTGTTCCGGGCTGCCGGACGACGTCACGTGGCTGGCCGTCTCGGGCATTCCGATCGGCGCGGGCGCCGTGACGGTCCGGCACGAGGGCGCGACCGCCACCACGCTGACGAACCTGTCGGACCGGCTGACCTACCAGTGGACGGCGCGGTTCCCGTGCGGTTCCGAACTGACTCAGACGGTGCCACCGGGCACCACGGTCACCGCGCGCCCGGTGAAATAGTGATCCAGTCTCCTTTCGTAACAGCAGGCGCCGGTGCTCTGGCGGGGCTGAACGGGCGCATCTATGTTCAAGGCATGGGAGCGCAGCTATGGGGGACGTACGCGGTCAATGACCACTGTCAGCCCGGCGTATTGGCACGCGGTGTCCTGCTTTTTGATCGACTTGTTCTGCCTGTCCCCGAGACGAGCGAGGAACGCGCCCGCTGGCGTCACCCGGATCAGTCGTGGGATCCCGATGGACTCGACCGTGCTCTGGCCGTCCTCGGCACCCAGCAGGCAAAACCCAACAATGGGGGTGCATCGCTCGCCTGGAAGGTGCCCTGGACCAAGGAAAAGTGGATACTTGAGCGCAGCCGGACCGAAACGGTGCGGATCATGACGAGCGCCGACGCCTTCGACAGCACCCGGGACATCCTCTCCTGGCAGGACAACCTTCCCCGTGCGATCGAGGCGGTGGCGGCGTTTCCGTCGGCGCGAGCGTGCAAGCAAGAGCTTCAGCCCGCGGCGCAGCCGCCGCACGACCAGTCCGCCGCGGAGGCACTCATAGCGCTGGCCCGCCCGCTGCTGGTACCGAAGGACGGTGATCTGCGGCTGGCCGCCGAACTCGCGCGCGAAGGGGCCTCGATGTTCGTCATGGCCGAGAAGCGGATCGACTGGACACGCTGAATCCAGGTGCGACCAGAGTCGTGTCGGCGTACCCCTTGGTCGTATCAGGCTGTCTTCTTACCCTAGAAATACTACTGAATGTTAATGTCGACTACATAGAGTGTCGGTTGAGGTAAAGAGGAGTGTCACGGTGGACAATCTCATCCCCCCTCGGGTTCCCGCTGACGACCTGGAGCGCCGCGATCATCCCGGCGAGCGCGTGCTGATCATCGGCGCGGGGATGGCTGGATTGGCAGCGGGGCGTGCCCTTCAGCAGTCCGGTCATGCGGTCATGATCCTGGAAGGCCGTGATCGGATCGGGGGTCGGATCTGGACCGACGACGACGGGGTCGACCTGGGGGCGCACTGGATTCACGGCACCGAGGGCAATCCGATCACGGGTCTGGTGGAACGACTGGAGATTCCGTACAGCTATGTGGGTGGCAGCAGCTCGTACACAGGTGGGTTCGACAGTCTGCAGTTGTTCGGCCCGGACGGGAAGCTCACCAGCCAGACGGTGAAGAGCCGCACGCTGGAGCTGGCCGATGAGGTGCTGTACGAGCTGGAGCAGCGTGCCGGGCTCGCGCGCCGGTTGGGTCATGCCGACCTGCCACTGGGCGAGGCGATCGGCCAGATCCTGGCCGCCCGCAGCTACAGCCCCCAGGAGCAGCAGGCGATCCGCTATCACCTGAATGTCATTCTGCGTGAAGACGTCGCCGAGGACTCGGCCAACCTGTCCTTCAAGTTCTGGGAGGAGGGGTATCTGATCTACGGCCATGGTGACTGCGTCCTGCAGCGCGGCTACGGGGCGGTCGCGGATGCCCTCGCCGACGGCCTGGACATCAAACTGGGTCACGTCGTGACCGGCATCGATGTCGGCGACGGCTCCCGCCCCGTGCGCGTCACGACCGGCCGGGGCGATTTCGAGGCCGACAAGATACTGATGACGGTGCCGCTCGGTGTGCTCAAGGCTGGAACGGTGGCCTTTGAGCCACCCCTGCCGACGGAGAAGCGGACGGCGATCACCCGGCTGGGTTTCGGCACCCTCAACAAGATCGCGCTGCACTACAGTGAACGATTCTGGCCCGACGACCAGTATGTTTTCGGCTACCTCTGCCGCGACACCGACAGCTATCCCACTGTGATCATCAACATGTGGAAGTCGCACGGCAAGCCGATTCTGGTCATGCTGATGGGTGCTTCACTGGGCCGGGACATGGAGAACTGGCCGGATGACCGGGTCGCCGAGTACGCGGCGACGGTCATCGGGGACATGTTCGGCGCCGAAGTTCCCGCGCCCGATCACATCACCCGTACGGCCTGGTCTGCGGATCCGTTCTCCCGGGGTTCCTACACCTGCATCGGGATCGACGCCTCACCCAAGGACATCGACGCGCTGGCTGAGCCTGTCGCCGGGCGCCTGTTCTTCGCCGGTGAGGCGACCAACAGCTACCACTGGGGCTGTGTGCACAGCGCCTACGACTCCGGGCTTCGCGAGGCCGCCCGCATCAGCGGCGACGCCTCCCTCTACAGCCCGCCCTCGACGGAGACTTCACGTCGGCAACTGCGTGACATCGACCGGATGAAACGGTTCGCGCGGATGCGCATGAGCCATCTCAACGAGGACGAACTCAAGCGGCGCGCCGAATGCCTGCGAACCAGTAGCGACCCGTACGGGGTGCGGTTGTTCGAGTTGCTGGTCAACGCGGAACTGGAGACGCTGGCGTCGATGTTCGACGAGTTGACCTTTACCGCCGGAGAGAGCGTCTGCCGGGAAGACGACACCGCCCACGGTGTCTTCCTGGTGGCCGACGGCGAGGTGGAGGTCGATTTCGGTGGCATCTACGAACGCGTCGTCATGGGCCGTGGGGTGGTGCTGGGCAGCCATGACCTGTTCTTCAAGGCCCGGACGGCGACCGTGACGGCGGTCAGCGATGTCACGCTCTACCATCTGGACCACCACCGGTACCGTACGTTCCTGAGCGCCTTTCCCGATGTCATGATGACGATGCTCTCCGATCTCGTCACCCGCTGGGAGCAACTGGAAAGCGCCCTGGGAGCACAGATCCTCACCAGCGCGCAGCGAATAGGCGTTCAACGGCCGAACACCGACTCTTAGCCTTGCTCCGATCTTCACCGGATGCCCGCGCATCGCCTGGTAGTCGTCCACCGGCACGAGTGGAACAGATCCAGGCCGTCGCGCCAGATCCGCCAACTGTGCTGCTGCGCTTGGCGTGACACCTCATCGGCCCGCTGGCAAACGGGCTGGTCAGTGATGCTTCACGATCATTGTCATGATCTTCTGAATGCTCCTGTTGTATCGTGCTTTCCGTCGATTTGTCGCGGTCACGGGGGCCGCGTTGCGCCGCCGCCAGCTTTGGGGCCGTGCGGCTGTCGACCGAGTGGATCAGGCCGGGCGAGTGCCGCACGAGTGAGCCGACCGGGCCGATCCAGGAATGGAGCACCGTGCGAGGAAGATCTTCTCTGCTTGCCGCCGCCTTTGTCGCGGTAGCGACGCTTTTACCCGTATCGGCGGCCATCGCGGCGGCCCCTGGAGACGGAGCCACGGCTACGCCGACAGCCTCGTCAACCCCCACAGCATCGGGAACCCCCACAGCTTCGCCAACTCCGACGGCCTCGGCCACACCCACTCCCGGGAAGGGCCGCATCGCCTGGGCGCCTTGTGCGGAGGAGCCCTCCGCCGAGTGCGGCAAGCTGGCGGTGCCGATCAACTGGTCCCGCCCGGACGGGGCGACCATCGACCTGGCCATCGCCCGCCGCAAGGCCACCGACCCCGCGGGCCGCGTCGGCTCCCTGGTGATCAACCCGGGTGGTCCTGGTGGATCGGGTGTGGAGGCCGTGTACGGTGCCCCCGGCTCCTACACCGAGGAACTGCAGAAGCGGTTCGACATCGTCGGCTTCGACCCCCGGGGTGTGGGCCGCAGCCACCCGGTGATCTGCTCGGCGTCGGTGTACAACCAGATGCCGCACGCCGTCATGAAGAGCCAGGCCGACTTCGTCAAGTGGACCGCGTACGCCAAGAAACTGCGCGCGGACTGCCGAACCCGTACCGGCCCGCTGTACGACCACGTCGACTCGGTCAACGTCGCGCGCGACCTGGACGCCCTGCGCGCCGCGCTGGGTGAGGAGAAGCTCACCTACTACGGGATCTCGTACGGCACGCTGATCGGCCAGATGTACGCCGAGCTGTTCCCGAACCGGATCCGGGCCATGGCCCTGGACAGCAACATGGACCACAGCCTCGGCGTCAAGGCCTTCCTCGACAGTGAGGCCGCCGCCGTCGAGGACGCCTTCGACCAGTTCGTCGGCTGGTGTGACCAGGAGCCCGGCTGCGCTCTGCACGGCAAGGACGTCCGGGCGGTGTGGGAGAGAATCCTGGCCAAGGCGCGCAGCGGCCAGCTGTACTACCCGGGCGTCAAGGATCGCCCGATGACCGAGATCCAGGTCCTGTGGCAGGGCGTGCTGGGCAACGAAGGGCCCGCATGGCAGTTGCTCAGCGAGATGCTTCGCGCCCTGGACGGCGGGGAGCCGCCGGAGTGGGTGCCCCCGCTGCCCGGCCGTGGGCCCGTGTCGGGTGAAGTCGCCCAGCTTCCCACCGCGATCCTCTGCCAGGACTACAAGCTGCGGGTACGCAGCTACAAGGAATACGCCTGGCTGCTGCGCAGCTCCAAGCGCCAAGCCCCGGACATGCGCTTCAACCCGATGCCGATCGAGGACCTGCCCGTCTGCCTCAACCACCCCACCACCAACCCGCAGCACCGGCTGCGCTACACGGGCAGCGCTCCGATCCTGCTGGGCAACTCCTTGCACGACCCCTCCACCCCGTACTCCTGGTCCGTCAACGTGGCCCGGCAGCTCGGCTCCAAGGCACGCCTGATCACGTACGAGGGCTGGGGCCACCGCATCTACGGCAAGGACGAGTGCAGCACGGTACCGATCGACAACTACCTGATCTCGCTGACCCTGCCTCCGGAAGGCTTCCGCTGCGCCGTCGGCGGTCGAGCCAAGAGCATGCTCAAGGGGCAACAGCGTGAGCTGTGGCCGACGGACAAGCTCCCCTGGGGCGCTCCGTCCCTGACCTCCTCCCGCCAGCAGCCGACCACGGCCGCCACCGGCACGCTCAGGACGTCCAACTGAGCTCCTGGCGGCTTTGACCGACGCCGACCTTGGGCCATCCCGGCCCTGATCAACGCGCCCCGACTCGTAGTCGAGTCGGGGCGCGTTGCTGTACCAGCGCCTTCTACGTGGGGAAGGCGCTGGGCGACCGAACCGATCAGGAATCGAGAAGCGCAGGTCACCGAGCTGCGCCTAGCGTGACCGTAAGGAGCCCGCGGTGGCGGACGCCTGGTGGCCACCGTCACCGATCCCGGTGGTAACGTCCTCGGGCTGCTTCAGGACCGATGTGAACCAGACGTACCCTCTTGGCTGGTCAGATCGGCCAGGCGACGCCAGCGGAGACCGCGAAGGCGGCCCCGACCAACAGATGGAGACAGGATGAGCATGGCCACGAGGACGGACACGCAGTCGCCTGCGCCGCACATTGCCGACGTCCACGATCTGATCCGCGTGCAGGGTGCGCGCGTGAACAATCTCATGGACGTCAGCATCGAGATCCCGAAGCGCCGGCTGACGGTGTTCACCGGAGTCTCCGGCTCGGGCAAGAGCTCGCTGGTGTTCAGCACGATCGCCGCGGAGTCGCAGCGGCTGATCAACGAGACCTACAGCACCTTCGTGCAGGGCTTCATGCCGACGCTGGCGCGGCCCGAGGTCGACGTACTCGACGGGCTGACGACCGCGATCATCGTCGACCAGCAGCGGATGGGCGCCGACCCCCGCTCCACCGTCGGCACCGCCACCGACGCCAACGCGATGCTGCGCATCCTCTTCAGCCGGCTCGGGCAGCCGCACATCGGCTCACCCCAGGCTTTCTCCTTCAATGTCCCCACGGTCCGGGCGAGCGGTGCGATCACGGTCGAACGCGGCGCCCGCAAGACCGAAAGGGCGACCTTCACCCGCATCGGCGGCATGTGCACGGGCTGCGAAGGCCGGGGCACGGTCTCCGATATCGACCTCAGCCAGCTCTACGACGACTCCAAGTCGCTCGCCGAGGGCGCGTTCACCATCCCCGGCTGGAAGTCCGACAGCTTCTGGACGGTGCGGGTCTACGCCGAGTCAGGCTTCGTCGACCCGAACAGGCCGATCCGCGAGTACACCAAGAAGGAACTCCAGGACTTCCTCTACAAGGAGCCGACCAAGGTGAAGGTCGACGGCGTCAACCTCACCTACGAGGGGCTGATCCCCAAGATCCAGAAGTCGTTCCTCGCCAAGGACCGGGAGGGGATGCAGCCGCACATCCGGGAGTTCGTCGACCGGGCGGTCACCTTCACCACCTGTCCCGAGTGCGGCGGCAGCCGGCTCAGCGAGGAGGCCCGCTCCTCGCGGATCAAGGGCGTCAACATCGCCGACGCCTGCTCGATGCAGATCAGCGACCTCGCCGATTGGGTCCGTGGCCTCGACGAGCCGTCGGTCGCACCGCTGCTCGGCAAGCTGCTGCACACCCTGGACTCGTTCGTGGAGATCGGGCTGGGCTACCTCTCGCTCGAACGGCCGGCGGGCACGCTGTCGGGCGGCGAGGCGCAGCGTACCAAGATGATCCGCCACCTCGGCTCCGCGCTCACCGACGTCACCTACGTCTTCGACGAGCCCACCATCGGTCTGCACCCCCACGACATCCAGCGGATGAACAACCTGCTGCTGCGGCTGCGGGACAAGGGCAACACCGTGCTCGTCGTCGAGCACAAGCCGGAGGCGATCGCGATCGCCGACCACGTCGTCGACCTCGGCCCCGGCGCCGGTACGGCGGGCGGCACCATCTGCTACGAGGGGACCCTCGAGGGCCTGCGGGCCAGCGGCACCATCACCGGCCGCCACCTCGACGACCGGGCCGCCCTCAAGAAGACGGTGCGGACGCCCAAGGGCGCGCTGGAGATCCGCGGCGCCAACCGCCACAACCTCCAGGACGTCGACGTCGACATCCCGCTCGGCGTGCTCTGCGTCGTCACCGGCGTCGCCGGCTCCGGCAAGAGCTCGCTGATCCACGGCTCCATCCCCGCCCCCGCGGGCGTCGTGTCGGTCGACCAGGCGCCCATCCGCGGCTCGCGGCGGAGCAACCCGGCGACGTACACCGGACTGCTCGACCCGATCCGCAAGGCGTTCGCGAAGGCCAACGGCGTGAAGCCGGCGCTGTTCAGCGCAAACTCCGAGGGCGCCTGCCCCAACTGCAACGGCGCCGGCGTCATCTACACCGACCTGGCGATGATGGCCGGCGTCGCCACCACCTGCGAGGAGTGCGAGGGGAAGCGGTTCCATGCCTCGGTGCTGGAGCACCACCTCGGCGGACGCGACATCAGCGAGGTGCTCGCGATGTCGGTGACCGAGGCCGAGGCGTTCTTCGGCGCCGGCGAGGCGCGTACGCCGGCCGCGCACGCCATCCTCGAGCGGCTCGCCGACGTCGGGCTCGGCTACCTCAGCCTCGGCCAGCCGCTCACCACGCTGTCCGGCGGCGAGCGGCAGCGGCTCAAGCTGGCCACCCACATGGGCGAGAAGGGCGGCGTCTACATCCTCGACGAGCCGACCACCGGCCTGCACCTCGCCGACGTCGAGCAGTTGCTCGGCCTGCTCGACCGACTGGTCGACTCCGGCAAGTCGGTCATCGTCATCGAGCACCACCAGGCGGTCATGGCGCACGCCGACTGGATCATCGACCTCGGGCCCGGCGCCGGCCACGACGGCGGCCGGATCGTCTTCGAGGGCACACCCGCCGACCTCGTCGCCACCCGCTCCACCCTCACCGGCGAGCACCTCGCGGCCTACGTGGATGCCGCTCTCTAGCATGAGTTGATGTCGCCGACCTGGGCTCGCCGGTACGGCTGAGCTTGGCCCCGCTTCCGAGGATCGGCAAATCTCGGAAGTGGGGCTCCAGGACGGACTTCCGAGATCGGCCAATCTCGGAAGGGAGGCTCCAGGACGGACTTCCGGGGATTGCGTTGTTCACGCCCTCCGCCTACCTCGCATTCACGGTCGCGGACAGGTGCTTCACTTCGGGATGGCTGGGACCGAGGGCAAGGCGCTTGATGCGCAGGGCGTCCCCGTAGCGCCACGCAGCCTGCTCGGCACGGCCCTGGAGATCGTCCAGGTGTGCCAGGTTCACCTGACACACCGCCACCTCGTAATGATCGGCTCCCAGGCGCTCGCGGAAGATGCCCAGGGCCCGATGCAGTGCCTGCTCCGCCTCGACGAATCTGCCCTGGTTCGTGAGCACCGCGCCGAGCACGGCCAAGTCCCCGGCGACCTGGTCGTGCTCGGGGCCGAGCACTGACTGCCGCACCTTGATCGCGGCCCGCGCATGCTGCTCCCCTTCGGGGGTGCCCCGGGCGTGTGCGAGTCCCGCGAGATTGTGCAGGGCATCGGCGCGCATCAGCAGCTGACCCCCGTGCCGTTCCAGATGGGCCAGCGCCTCGTGGTAGCACGTCTCGGCCTCGCCGTACCGGCCGGTCTCCTTGCACAACACGCCCAGAGCCAGTTGTACGGCCGTGCCTCGGACGTGGTCGGCCTCGTTCACCAGGTCGGCCGCGCGGCGCAGGTGAGTCTCGGCCTCGGAATGCCGAGCCTGCCTGCGCTCGACATCGCCCATCCGGAGCAGTGCGTCAGCGAGCAGTCCTTCACGGTCGTGCCCGTCAGGTGCCGCAGTGAGCAACTCCGCCGCCAGTCGGGCACACTCGTGCGCCTCCGGGTAGCAGGTGAGCCCGTGCCATAGCGACGCCAGATCTACCAGGAGCGTCGTTTGTCCCTCTAGGTCCGCCTTACCGGCGGCCTCGCTTGCCCGCTGCGCCCACCGCTTGGCACTGGCATACCAGCCGCGCCTGCGACAGTAAACACCCCGGAGAAGGCGTCGCCGGATCACCTTGATCCGGCGACGCCGGACGAACCGATCAATCACCGTCAGGCGACGGCTCGCAGTGGTTGGCGATGCGGATGGCCTCCGCAGTGCCGGTCATCACCATGAACATCGGGACGGCTGCCACGGTGGCCAGCACCCACATACGCTTGATCATTCGCATGCCTGCTCCTTGTCCGGGGAATCGGGGCGTCCTCATCGTGCTCCCGGCGCCTTGTGGCTCACTTGGGAGCGACTGATACATGACCGCCTGGACCGGGGACGACGAGCGGGGCACCCCCTATCGGCGCTGCACGTACAGGTAGACGGTGAAGAAGCCGTCCTCTTCGCACTTGTAGGTGCGGTAGACGCCGTTCTGCACACCGATCCTGCCGGTGCTGTCGCAGACGGCATAGGCGCGCTCGATGGGCCACCTGGTCCAGGAATCGATCGGACCTTCCCACCCGTCGGCGTGCGCGGCACTCCCTACCGCAAGCCCTCCAGCCACTGCGAGGACAGCAGCGGCGATGGCGATGGTCTTTCGCATGTCGGTTCCCCTTACTGTCGCTCCCTCAAGAGCGACGCGCCCACCTGTTCAACTACTTAGAGTGTTCGCGCCGTCACAAAGTTGCGTTCAGTTGCCGAATTCGACAGTCGGGCATGGCCTATGAGCGGGGCGGGATGGAATGAATCGTTCCGTTCTGATAGAGTGGAACCAATCGTTCCGTTCCAAACATAACTGGGGTATATCACTATGACTTTTCTCGTCACTGGAGCCACTGGAACCGTCGGCCGCCTCGTCGTCGCCGAGTTGCTCGACGCCGGTCAGCAGGTGCGTGCGCTCACCCGGAACCCGGCCAAGGCCGACCTGCCCGCGGGCGTCGAGGTGGTCGGCGGCGACCTGGGCGACCCCGGCACCCTGGGCCAGGCGTTCGACGGCGTCACCGGCGTCCACCTGATCAACTTCGCCGGTGACGACTACGCGCCCCTGCAGTATGGCGAGCAGATCGTGGAGTTGCTCGCCGAGTCGGGTGTCAAGCGGGTCGTCGTGCTCGGCGGGCGGGTGGACGGTCCGCTGGAGACCGCGCTGGCGTCGAGCGAGCTGGAGTGGACGCTGCTCAACCCGGTGGAGTTCATGTCCAACACGCTCAAGTGGTGGGCTGACGGCGTGCGCTACCAGGGCGTCATCCGCGAGCCGTTCGGCGGGCGGCTCAGCGCGATGGTCCACGAGCGCGACATCGCGGCCGTGGCTGCCAAGGTGCTCGTCGACGGTGGACACGGTGGACGCACCTACACGCTGACCGGCCCCGAGGCGCTGCGCACCACCGAGAAGATCGAGCGGCTCGGCGCGGCGATCGGCAAGGAGATCGTCTTCGAGGAGCTGACCGAGGCGCAGGCTCGTGAGATGTGGGCCGGGTTCGGTATGGGTCAGGCGACGATCGAGTTCCTGATCGACGCGCTCGGCAACACCCCGGAGGTCGGCTACACCGTGGTGCCGACCGTCGAGGAGGTCACCGGGCGTCCGGCTCGGTCCTTCGCCGAGTGGGCACGCGAGAACGCCGAGTCGTTCCGCTGAAGCCAAGGCCAAGTGTCCAGTGGCCGTGCGCCGCTCTCGGGGCAGACCGAGGTCGTCGCCGGTCTAGCCGTTCGCCTCTGCGGCTAACGCGTCGAGGCGGGTGGAGTCGAGGTAGGCGCCGGGGATGCGGGCCAGGCGGCGTAGCGGGACCGAGCCGACCGTCCTGACGTAGTGGTCTTCCAGGAAACGTGAGGCGGGCAGCCCCGATCCGGTCGGCGGCCGCATTTCGCGCGTGAGTACGGCTCGCCCTTCCGGCACCGACATCCACTCGGCCAGCGTCGAGTCGGGGGTGAGCTTGGACTGCGGCTCGTTCCCGGCCAGTCGTACCTCGCCCGACAGCCGGAGGTCCCGGGACGAGGCGCCGAGCTGGACCAGGGCGGTGCCGCGTTCGACCGTCCAGCGCCGGTGTCCGGGGTGGAAGTAGGCGAAGTCGCGGGTGCCGAGGGTGAAGGCGACGGGCGCGCTCTCGCCGGGTTCGAGTGTCACCTTGGCGAAGCCGCGCAGTTCCCTGACGGGCCGCCGGACGTCGGCGCTCGGCGCCGACACGTAGAGCTGCGCGACCTCGGCGCCCGTGCGCGTCCCGGTGTTGGTGATCGTCGCGCTCACCTCCACGGCCTCGCCGCGCGTGGTCACGGTCAGGTCCGAGTAGGCGAAGGTGGTGTACGACAGGCCGTGCCCGAACGGGTAGGCCACCGGTCCGTCCACCGCGTCGTGGTAGCGGTAGCCGACGAAGACGCCCTCGCCGTACCGCACGTGGTCCGCTTCGCCGGGGAAGTTGAGGTAGGAGGGGGTGTCCTCGAGCCGCAGCGGCACGGTCTCGGTCAGTCGCCCCGAGGGGTTGACCACGCCGAGGAGGATGTCGGCGACGGCGCCCCCGCCCGCCTGGCCGAGCAGCCAGCCTTCGAGGATCGCGGCGGCTTGGTCGTCGAAGGCGGAGGTCTTGACCACGCCGCCGTTGGACAGCACCACGACCACGCGGGTGCCGGTTTCCGCCACGGCGGTGAGCACCGCGAGCTGGCCGGCCGGCAGGTCTAGGTGGTCGCGGTCGTAGCCTTCCGACTCCTCGCCGTCAGGCAGGCCGAGGAAGACCACGGTGACCTCGGCGGCAGAGGCCACCGCGCGGGCCTCGGCCACCAGCGCCGGGTCGTGCCCCGTGGCATCGAGACGGTAGCCGGCGGCGAAGGGGATCTCCGCGCCGGACATCGCCCGCAGTTCGGTCAGCGCGTCGTCGAGCCGGGTGGGCACCAGCTGGGAGCTGCCTGCGCCCTGGTAGCGCGGCGTGCGCGCCAGCTCGCCCACCACGGCGACGGACGCGGCGGGGTCCAGGGGCAGTACACCGTCGTTCTTCAGCAGGACCGCGCACTGCCCGGCGACCTCGCGGGCCAGCCGGTGGTGCTCCTCGGGGTCGTAGGGCTCGGCGGCCGGGCGGTCCGCGACGCGGCCGATGAGCGTGAGGACGCGCCGGGCGGCCTGGTCCACGACCTCCTGCTCCAGCTCGCCCTGCCGTACGGCTGCCGCCACCAGTTCGTCGGTGACCTTGTTGGGGGCGGGCATCTCCAGGTCGAGCCCGGCGCGCAGCGCCGCGACCCGGTCGTTCACCGCTCCCCAGTCGGACACGACCAGGCCGTCGAACCCCCACTCCTCGCGCAGGACCTCGGTGAGCAGCCAGCGGTGCTGCGAGGCGTACTCCCCGTTGATCCGGTTGTAGGAGCACATGACCGTCCACGGGCGGGCCGCCTTCACCGCGTGCTCGAACCCGGCCAGGTAGATCTCCCGCAGGGTGCGCTCGTCGAGGTCGGCGCTGACCCGCATCCGGTTGGTCTCCTGGTTGTTGACCGCGAAGTGCTTCAGCGAGGCCGCCACTCCCCTGGACTGGATCCCCTCGATGAGCGCGGCGCCCAGCACGCCGCTGAGCAGCGGGTCCTCGGAGAGGTACTCGAAGTTCCTGCCGCACAGCGGCGAGCGCTTGATGTTGATGCCGGGGCCGAGCAGGACGTGCACGCCGAGTGCCGCGGCCTCGGCGCCCAGGGCGTCGCCGACCCGGCGCAGCAGACGGGGGTCCCAGGACGAGCCGAGCGCCACGGCGGGCGGGAAGCAGGTGGCGGGGACCTTCTCCCAGCGCACCCCGTGCGGGCCGTCGGAGAGCCTGATCTCGGGTAAGCCGGCCCGCTCGATCGCCTTGGTGGTCCACAGGCCGCCGCCCGAGGTGAGCGAGGCGCGTTCGTCCAGCGTGAGCCGGTCGAGGTCAGGAAGCTGGGTCATGGGGCTCCACTTCTGCGAGGGGTGATGGTGTCGAGATGCCGGTCGAGGCGGCCGAGCAGGTCGAAGCCGGGCTCCAGGAGCCATTGGATCTGCAGGCCGTCAAGGACCGCGATGAGCAGGGGGCCGTCCGCCTCGGCGGTGAGCTCGCCCCGTTCCCGCGCCGTGGCGACGGTGCGGGTGAACAGTTCACGGCTGGTGCGGTAGCGCTCCTGGAAGTAGTCGTGGGCGGGGTGGGCGGGGTCGGTCGCCTCGGCGGAGAGCGTCACGAACAGCCGGACGATCTCGGGTTGGGCCATGTTGCGGACGGCGAGCTCGCGCATCGCCTCCCGGAAGCTGCCGATCTCCGCCCACTTCTCCTCGAACCAGGGGATGTCCGTGTCGTCCCGGTGCTGCAGGACGGCCTCCAGCAGATCCTCCTTGGAGGGGAAGTAGTGCAGCAGCCCGGCCATGCTGAGGCCGACCTGGGCGGCGACGTCGCGCATCGACGCGCCCCGGTAGCCCCGGAGGCTGAACAGTTCGTGCGCGGCGTCGAGGATCTGCTGCCTGCGGGCGACGCCGACGGCGTAGGGCTTTCGTACGGCTGGCTTCATGGTCGCATTCTCCATCCGCGAGCCGGGATCTTCTCGGCTGCACCCTAACAAAAACACCAACCAGTTGGTAGGTTTTAGTATGGCATTGGATCCCCTTCTCGTTCCCCTGCTGCGCGCCCACCGCCCCGGGCGCTCGTACGCCGCCTACGTCGAACGCGAGCCGGAACTCACCGAGATCCGCGACGAGACCGTCCCGCCGGACGGCTTCGGCGTGCGGATCTACCGCGACGCGCGCTCCCGGCTCCCCGGGGCGCTCGTGTACTACCACGGCGGCGGATGGACCTCCGGGACGCTGGACGGCCCCGACAACCGCTGCCGTGCGATCGCCGCGGGCGCCGGCGTCGTGGTGATCAGCGTGGACTACCGCCTCGCCCCCGGCTTCCCCTTCCCCATCCCGCTGGAGGACGCCTACCGCGCCTTGACCTGGGCGGTGGAGGAGGCCGATCGGCTCGGCTTCGACCCGGGCAGGATCGGCGTCGCCGGGGAGAGCGCGGGCGGCAACCTGGCCGCCGCCGTGGCGTTGCTCGCCCGCGAGCGAGGCGGGCCCCGGCTGCGCCTTCAGGTGCTGGAGATCCCCGCGCTCGACCTCACGCTGTCCTCGCCGTCGATCGCGGCCTACGGCGAGGGCTACGTGCTGTCGGCGGCGGCGTTGGCCGACCATGTGCGCGACTATCTCGGCGGGCGCGACCCCGCCGAGCCGCTGGCGTCCCCGCTGCTGGCCGGCGATCTGTCCGGCCTGCCGCCCGCGCTCGTCGCGGTCGCGGAGTGCGACCCGCTGGCCGACGACGGCGACCGCTACGCCCGCCGCCTGACGGAGGCGGGCGTGCCGGTGACCTTCCGGCGGTTCGCCGGGCAGGTCCACGGGTCGCAGTCGCTGACCGCGCTGCTGCCGACGGCCCGGGAATGGCGGGAGACGGTGGTCGCGGCGGTCCGCGATCACCTCACCGGCGAGCGGCCTGACGGCGGGTGAGCGCCAGGCGCTCGTCCTCCCGAGGGGCGTAGACGACGCCGCCGCCCGGTGAGTCGAAGGTCATCACCGGGCGGCGCGCGTCCCACTCCGGCCAGCCGGGGTCGCCGTCTGTCGCGAAACGCACCCACGCGGCGTGCATGTCGTCGGCCAGCGACTGCGGGCGGGCCGGACCGGCGATCGCCGCCGCGTCCGCGCTGTCCAGGGTGTCGAACACGAAGCAGACCTCCAGCCCGTGCGCCGCGCCGAGGCCGAGCACGGGCGAGCGCCAGGCGAACTCGTACATCCAGGTGCGCCCGGCTCGCGCGTCGGCCAGGTTGTTCTTGGGCACGCGCAGCATCAGGTCGGTCACCAGCGCGCCGAAGAGGTCGCCCGGAGAGGCGCCCGGACGGTTACGGCGGTAGAGCCGGAGCGTCCGCCGGGAGATGCCCAGTTTCAGCCGGGCGGCCAGCAGGTGCAGCCGGGTGATCTTGAGCTGGGTCGGCGCGATCCAGAGCCGGCACTCCTCGGTGGTGCAGCCGATCATGAGCGGGATGGAGGTCCCCGCCCCGGCCAGCAGTGCCTCCCCCGGGTCGGCCGGTACCGGTTCCTGGCCCACGACCGCGCCGAATCCCGGCCCGCCCGACAGTGCGGTGCCGCCCGCGACCCGTTTCTGGGAGGCCAGCAGTTCCTGCGGCGGCACGGCGGCGAAGGCCGCCCGCGTCCTGGCCACGCCGAGGTCGGCGGCCATCAGCTCGGTGATCCGTCCGGCGTCTCCGCCTCCGCCGGGGGCGACGGGTGCGCTCTGCACGATGGCCCCGGCCATGAGGGAGGCGGCCTCGGGGTGCGCCAGCAGGGCCGCGACCGACCCTCCGCCCGCCGACTGCCCGAACAGCGTCACCCTGGCGGGGTCGCCGCCGAACGCCGCGATGTTGTCCCGCACCCAGCGCAGCGCCGCCACCTGGTCGGCGAGCCCCAGATTGGCGGGGGCGTCGTCGAGGACGGAGAAGCCTTCGGCGCCGAGTCGGTAGTTGACCGACACCAGGACGACGCCGTCCCTGGCGAAGGCCCGCCCGTCATAGGTGGCGATCGCGTTGGAGCCCCGGGTGAGGCCTCCGCCGTACAGCCAGACCATGACCGGGCGGGCCTGGGCGTCGGCGGAGGTCCAGATGTTGAGGTTGAGGATCTCCTCGCCGGGGACGACGACGCCGGGCAGCACCTTCTCCAGTCCCCCGGTGTACGGCGGCTGCGGCGGGGTGGGGCCGAGGCGGGTCGTGTCGAGGACGCCGTCCCACGGGTCGTGCGGCCGGGGCGGGGCGAAGCGGCCTGCGCCGAACGGAGCCGCGGCGTACGGGATGCCGAGGAAGCGGCACACGCCGTCCTCCCGCACGCCGCGGACCTCGCCCGTGCTCGTCTTGACGATCACACGGCCTCCACCGCGGCCGCGCGGCGCTCGGCCAGTTGCTCGCTCGCCCGCGCGGCGACGGCGCGGGTGATCGGGTAGGCCGTGAACGCCAGCACGCCGACGATGCCGATCGCGGCCGGGACCATGCTCTGCGCCAGCAGGATGCCGTGCAGGGCCTCGCCGCTCTGCGTCACTCCCCCGGATCGGTAGCCGGTCAGCGCCAGCATGTACGCGACGAGGCCGCCGCCGAGGCCGCCGCCCGCCTTGCTGGCAAACGACACCATGGCCGACAGCGACCCCTCGGTGCGGAATCCGTGCTGCCACTCGGTGTAGTCGACCAGCTCGGCCAGCAGCAGCAGGTTGAGCGCCACCGCGCCGCCGAGGCCGAGTCCCGCGAAGGCGAAGCAGCCCAGGACGAGCGCGGACTGGGGCGGCACCGCGTAGACGAGCGCCAGACCGGCGATCACGACGCCCAGCCCGGCCAGGTAGGCCGGCTTGGTGCCGATCCGCCGGGCGAGCGCGGGAACGGCGATGGCCCCGGCCACCATGGGCGCCGCCATCACCAGCGCGACGACCGACATGAGGCTTTTGTCCCCGACGTAGTAGAGGAAGAAGTACGGCAACGCCGTGGTGAGCGCTCCGCTGGCGGCCTGGACGCAGACCTTGGCCAGCAGCAGGATCGGCACCGCGCGACCGGAGAAGAAGACCCGGCGCACGTCGGCCGGCCGGTAGCGCTCGGTCGAGACGGGCGTCACGCGCTCCCTGACGCCGAACGCCATGATCGCGACGAGCACGAATCCGACGACGGCGATCAGCGTGGCGTAGCTTATCCAGCCGCGGGTTCCGCCGCCGAGCGCGTCGACGAGCGGGAGGGTGAGGCCCGTGATGATCGCGGCGGCCAGCAGCCCGGTGAAGCCGCTGATCCCGGCCAGCTGGCCGCGCGTCTTGGGATCGTCGGACAGGGAGGGCAGCAGCGAGGTCATCGGGATCTGCATGAGGTCGAACACCACCCCCCAGAGCAGGTAGGCGATCCACGCGCCGACCAGCGCGCCGGGCAGCCAGGCGGGGGCGGCGTACACGGCGACGGCGCACAGCGCGCACAGGGCCGCGCCGAGGAGCACGTAGAGGCGGAACCTGCCCCATCTCGTCACCGGGAGGTGGTCGACGACGTACCCCATGACGGGGTCGCCGGCGCCGTCCACGAGCCTGGCCACCAGCAGCAGCGTGCCGACGGCGGCGGCGCCGACGCCGACCACGTCGGTGAGGTACAGCGTCAGGAATCCCGTGACGCCGCCCATCAGGGCGCCGCCGAACACGCCGGAGAAGAACGCGAGCTTCTCCCCGATTCCCGGCACGGCGCGTGTGGGCCGTACCGGGGGAAGGGTGGTGGGCGTGGTCATCCCCGGCTCGCCGTCCAGGCGGCGGACTGGGCCGCGATCAGGTCGCCGATGCCTCCCGCGTCGACGTTGAAGTCGAGTGTGTGCAGGCCGAGCGCGGCGTGGGAGCTCTTGAAGCGCTCGATGCCGTCGACCTGGAGCCAGTCGACCCGCCCCTTGCCGCCGGTCGCCGACGCGCAGCGCCCGCTCGCCAGTCCGGGGTAGGTGGCGAAGCCGGTGGCGTACGTCGGTGGCTTGTAGTCGCCGAACAGCAGGGTCAGCGCCCCGGACGGAGCCAGGATGGTGCCCTTCAGCAGTTGCCTCGTCGGCAGGTAGGGCCGCAGCGGGGTGGTCGCCGACTGCTGGCTCCCGGCCAGGATCGCCGATGGGTTCACGCAG
Source organism: Nonomuraea sp. NPDC046570 (assembly GCF_040645915.1). NCBI lineage: Bacteria > Bacillati > Actinomycetota > Actinomycetes > Streptosporangiales > Streptosporangiaceae > Nonomuraea > Nonomuraea sp. NPDC046570. The sequence goes on from NZ_JBEYZF010000029.1 coordinate 61,816, forward strand.
AGCACCCGGTGGGCGGCGTCGGGCGCGCGGCCCAGCGCCGCGGCGTCGACGTCGGCGGCCTCCATGTCGTAGGCGGAGTAGGCGACGACGCAGCCGGTCGGGATCGGCGCCGCGGCGCTCGGCCGTTCACAGGCGGGAAGGTGCTGGAAGGTGGACACCGGATCGGCGCCTCCCCCGGCCGCCCCGTCGATCGGGACCTTGACGTCGCCGCCGAGGATGTAGGCCGACACGAGCCGGTCGGACCGGTCCGGCCTCCCGTCGAACTCCTCCCGCAGCAGTCTCATCACCCCTGCGGCGCCCTGGGAGTGGCCCAGGATGACGATGCCGCGCCGCACGCCGGTCACCGGGTCGGTGTTGTCGTTGTCCCAGTAGTGCGTGAAGGCTTGTTTGAGGTCCTGGTACCCGGTCTCGAAGTCGGCCGGCAGGCCGATGCCGCCGATGACGTACGAGGTGAGCGGGGCCTGCCGGTAGAGCGGGACGAACACCCTGCAGCGCGCCGACAGGCGTCCCACCTGGGTGAGCGTCACCCCCTTCTCCTCGTCCTCCGCCGTCGGCGGGGTGGACTCGGGGAGCAGGTTGACCGTGGGGTAGGCGTAGAAGCAGTCCACCGGGCGCTGCTGTGGCCGCTCGAAGGGCTCGGCGGCGGTGGTGCCGTCGAGGTTGACGACGGTGGCGTCGAGGCGGGTCGTCTCGCAGATGTCGCTCGCCATACCCGGCTTGCACAGCCAGACGGGCTGCTGCAGCGGCGCCACCAGGGAGGTCGCGGCTAACGTGAGGGCGGCGGTGAGGGACAGGACTCCATGCATGTGGCGCTCCCAAAAACCTACCAACTGATCGGTAGAGTTTACGTTAGAGTGACACCGGTCACAGCGTCAATGCGTCTTCGACCGCCGCCATGAGTTCGTGGTCGCCGCGGACCAGCTCGACCGCCCGGCGGACGGTGATCTCCCCGCTCAGCGTCCTGCCCAGATAGGGCACGAACTCCGGCCGGTGCCGGGCGATCACCTCGGTCACGGCCTCCAACCGGTCGCCGACCTGCTCCAGGGTGCTGTCCAGGGTCACCGGCACCGCCACCTCGGCGTACGGCACACGCCAGCGGTGACGCCCCGACCCGACGTCTACCCGCTCCCCGCCCGGCACGGTGACCAGCGCCGTGGTGTTGGGCGGCACCTCGACCTCCAGCACGAGCCACCCCGCCTCGATCGACCACGACGACTCCGCCGGGCCGTACGGCGTGCGCAGTCGCGCCCGCGCCCGGGTCAGGCCGCCGCCGGGCCGGGGGGCGACGGCGATCCTGCGGTAGCCGGGCTCGGCGGGGGCCAGCCCCGCGACGGTGCGGTGCAGCCAGTCGGCCACGGCGCCGAAGGCGTAGTGGTTGAAGGAGGTCATCTCGCCGGGGTTGACCGAGCCGTCGGGAAGCAGGCCGTCCCAGCGTTCCCAGACGGTGGTGGCGCCCATGGTGACGGCGTACAGCCAGGAGGGGCACTCCCGGCGCAGGAGGAGTTTGTAGGCGGCGTCGGGCCTGCCGCCCCCGGTCAGCGCGTCGCACAGCAGCGGGGTGCCGAGGAATCCGGTGGGCATCGCGTGACCGCCCGCCCGCACCAGGCTCGCCAGCCGCCGGACGGCGTGCTCCCGCTGGGCGGGCTCGGGCAGCAGGCCGAAGCAGAGGGCCAGCGCGTAGGCGGTGGGCGAGTCGCTCAGCACGCGGCCGGTGGCGGTGACGTACTCGGCCGCGAACGCCCGCCGTACCTCGGCGGCGAGTCCGGCGTAGTGGTCGTGGTCCGCCGTGCGGCCGAGCACTTCGGCGGCCTGGGCGACCAGGTCGGCCGAGCGGGCGAGGTAGGCCGTCGCCACGAGTTCGGCGGGGGTCCTGGTCTCGTGCGGGCGTTCGGGGGGCGCGCTCGGGTCCAGCCAGTCGCCGATCTGGAACCCGGTGTTCCACAGGCGGCCGGGACCTGCGAGCCCGGCGACGAGGTCCACCCAGCGGCGCATGCCGTCGAAGCGCGCCGCCAGGATCCCGGCGTCGCCGTACCGCTGGTAGAGCACCCAGGGGACGACCACCACGGCGTCGCTCCAGCCCGCGACCGGGGTCAGCGCCGGGTCGCCCAGCACGTTGGGCACCACCACGGGGACCGCGCCGTCGGCGGTCTGCTCGGCCGCGAGGTCGGCGAGCCAGGAGGACAGCACGCCCGCGCTGCCGTACAGGAAGGTGCCGGTGGGGGCGAAGACCTGCAGGTCGCCGGTCCAGCCCAGGCGCTCGTCGCGCTGCGGGCAGTCGGTGGGCACGTCGACGAAGTTGCCGCGCATGCCCCAGACGACGTTCTCGTGCAGGCGGTTCACCAGCGGGTCGGAGCAGTCGAACCAGCCGGTGCGCTCCATGTCGGAGTGGCAGACCACGGCCAGGGTCCGAGTGACGGGGCCTTCGACGGAGGCGTAGCGGAAGCCGTGGAAGGTGAAGCGCGGCTCCCAGGTCTCCTCGCCCTCGCCCCGCAGGACGTAGACGTCGGCGGCCTCGGCGGTGCGCAGCAGCCGGGTGCACAGCTCGCCGTCCTCCTGGATCTCGGCGTGCCTGAGCACCACCCGCTCCCCCGCCGCGCCCTCGGCCGTCACCCGCAGGCGGCCCACGAGGTTCTGCCCGAAGTCGAGGATCGTCGCCCCGGACGGGGAGGTGAGCGTGGCGACGGGCGCGAGGATCTCGGTACGGCGGACCGGCGGGCCGGTCGGGGCGGTGAGCACGGACAGATCCCGGTCGAGGACGTCGACATCGTCATACACGGCGCGGTGGCCGGGGGACGACCAGCCCGGACGCTCCAGGCGGGCGTCGTGGGTCTCGCCCTCGTAGATGCCGGACGACACGACCGGCCCGCTCGCCGCCTGCCAGGAGCCGTCCGTGACGACCCGGTCGGTCCGGCCGTCGGCGTAGCGGAGCTCCAGTTGGGCCAGCAGGGCGAGCCGGTCGCCGTAGATGTACTTGCGTCCGCCGCCGAAGCCCAGGCGGCCCCGGTACCAGCCGTCGCCCAGGAGCGCGCCGATCGCGTTGCGGCCTTCGGTGAGCAGGGCTGTGACGTCGAAGGTCTGGTAGCGGAGCCGCCTGCCGTAGCTGGTCCAGCCGGGGGCCAGGACGTGGTCGCCGACCACCGTGCCGTTGATCTCCGCCTCGTAGACGCCCAGCGCGGTCGCGTACAGCCGGGCCCGGGTCAGGCCGGGCCGCACGTCGAACTCCGTGCGCAGCAGCCGGCCGCCGCCGACGAAGCGCGCCGACCAGTCGTCCGGGGACAGCAGCCCGGCCTCGACCTGGCAGACCTCGCTCCACCTGGACCGCTCGCCGTCCTGCCCGGTCACCCGCACCCGCACGGCCACCCGCTCCCGCGAGGCGAGCGGGGCGAACGGCCACGGCACCAGGACCGAGTCGGCCGACTCCACCCGGATCCGCTTCCCTCGCGCCTGGACCTCGTACGCGGACTGCGTCCAGCCTCGCCTGCCGGTCTCCGTGGTCCAGGACAGCCTGGGGCGGCTCACCCCGATACCGAAGGGGTCGTCGAGATGCTCCATCCTGATCCGGGTCACTTTCATGATTTTCCTTACTTAGTTGTTAGTAAGTAATCTAGGCTGGGGCCATGGCACAGAACAGGGTCTCGGCACGGGGAGCACGTCGCCGGGAGGAGATCGTGGCGGTCGCCGCCGAGCTGTTCGCACGTGGCGGATTTCGCGGCACCGGCATGACCGAGATCGCCGAGCTGGTCGGCATCACCGAGCCCGGGCTGCTCTACCACTTCCGCAACAAGGAAGGGCTGCTGCGGGCCGTCATCGAGTGGCGCGACCACAGGAGCCAGGAGTTCGCCAGGGACGTCGCCTCGCTCGGCGGCCTGAGCACCATCCGCGAGATGCCGGCCTTCGCCCACCGCAACCAGGAGGAGCCCGGCCTGACCAGGCTGTTCGCCGTCCTGCTCGCGGAGAACCTGGACTCCGGCGCCCCCGCCCACGACTTCTTCGTGCGGCGCTACCGGGAGATGCGCGACCTGGTGGCCGGCTCGATCCTCGTCGGCCAGGAGCGCGGCGAGATCCGCCCCGAGGTCGACCCCCGCCTCAAGGCGGTCGAGATCCTCGCCACCCTGGACGGCATCTCCACCCAGTGGCTGCTCGACCCGGCGAGCGTCGACCTCGTCGAGAGCATCGAGACCTACGCCAGGACCCTGGAGCGGGACCTGGCCCGAGCGGAGGACTGACCCGTGCACCTCGACCCGCCCGTCCGCCGGATCTTCGCCGAGCTGGCCGCGAACGCCCCGGCCACCCCGCCCGCCGACATGGCCGAGTTACGCCGGCGAGCGGCGGCCACGCTGCTGTCGGTCGCCCCCGAGCCCGATCCCGGCGTGGCGGTGTCGCACCACCGCGTGCCCGTCCCCGGCGGGGAGATCACGGTCAGGATCCTGCGGCCCGCCGACCTGCCCGGCCCGGCGCCGGTGTACCTGTTCCTGCACGGCGGCGGCTGGGTGCACGGCGACCTGGACACCGGCGATGTGGAGTGCGGCCCGATGGCGAGCCTGGTGCCCTGCGTGGTGGTCTCGGTCGACTACCGGCTCGCGCCCGAGCACCCCTTCCCCACTCCGTTGGAGGACTGCCTCGCCGCCTACGCCTGGCTCCTCGCCCAGGCCCCCGGCCTGGACGCCGATCCCGCCAGGATCGCGGTCGGCGGCACCAGCGCCGGCGCCAACCTGGCCGCGGCCCTGTGCCTCGCGGCCAGAGACCGCGGCCTGCCCCTCCCCGTGCTGCAGTACCTCGACGTCCCCGCTCTCGACCTCACCCCCGAGTCCGCCCTGGGGGCGAGCGGCGGCCCCCTCACCGCCGCCGCCGTCCAGGAGTTCGCCTCCCTCTACGTCGGCGACGGCGACCCCCGCCACCCCTACGCCTCGCCGCTGCACGCCACCGACCTGTCGGGGCTGCCACCCGCGGTCGTCGTGGTCTCCGAGCACGACCCGCTCCGCGACCACGGCGAGCGCTATCTGGTACGGCTACACGAGGCGGACGTCCCTGCGGCCGGGCTGCGCGTCCTGGCCCATACTCACGGCAGTTGGCTGACCCCCGGCACGGTCACCTCCGCCATGGTGCGAGAACTACGCGCCGCGGCGCTGCGCGTCGCCTTCACCGACCGGCTCCCCTGAGGCCATCGGCCGGCTTCCGGTCGCTTCGCCAGGCGGCGCATCGAGTGGTTCGGGGCTACGGGGCAGACCGCTGGTCGGCCCCGTAAGCCCCGAAGGTTACTGGCCGAGGTCGAAGACCGTCAGGACTGCCGCGTGGTCCGACGTCCAGGCGTTGTCCTTGTGGTTCGGGATGGGCGTGGGCGTGCCCTCGACCACCGCGGCCGAGCTCCTGACCGTCAGGCCGCCCTTGTAGTGGATGAAGTCGATGCGGTCCTGCGGCTCGGGTTCGCCCTTGTGGGAGTCCTGGCCGTAGCCGCCGGTGAAGGTGGTGTAGATCGGGGACCAGGTGACGCCGGGCTCAGCGGCCGGGTCGGGGTGGGCGACGCGGAAGGAGTCCTTCAGTCCGGCCTGCTCGGGCACGACCGAGGTGGGCCAGGCCACCGAGTCGTAGCCGCACTTCTTGGTGGCGGGCGTCCAGTCGAGGTGCGAGGGGGCGTTGAAGTCACCCATCAGCAGGACGGGGGTGCGGTCGGCGGCGGCCAGGTCGCCCGACATCGCCGCGATGACCTTCTTGATCTGCCCGGTACGGCCGGACTTGGCCTCCTTCGCCATGAGCTGCTCGAAGGAGTCCTTGCCGAAGCAGGCGTCGTAGGGCCCGTAGGGCGTGTAGCCGAGGTGGACGTTCCACACCGACACCTCGCGGTCGCGCCGCTCGTCCGTGCTGACCTTCACGTACGAGCCGGGCATACCGGACTCCGACGGCAGGGGGCCGCGCCCGGTGATCGGATAGCGGCTGATGAAGCCGAGGTCGGCGCCGGCCTGGTAGTAGTCCCAGCCGAGCGCCTCGCCGAGGTCCTTGGCGGAGGTGCCGCTGCTCTCCTGGAAGCCGACGACGTCGACGTCGCGATCGAGCAGGAACTTCAGCTGCTTCTCCCGGCCGCCGCGCACCTGGCTGCCGCCGTGCCACAGGTTCCAGCTCATCGTCTTCAGCTCAGACACCAGCGGCGCGCCGGCTGGCCTGACCTTGACGCTGACCTCGGCGGTCACGCTCTCACCCGTGGCGCCCTCGGCCTCGACCACGGCGGTGGCCGTCTTGGCCGACGCGGAGGCGGGCGGGGTGCCGGTGATCGAGCCGTCCTGGCCGACCTGCAGCCACTCGGCGCCGCTGACCTTGCGGAAGCCGGTCGCCTCACCGCGTACGAGGCCCTTGACGGTGGCGGAGTAGGAGCTCTTGGCGCGGGCGTTGCGCAGCGGGATCGAGGGGGTGACGAAGCGGAGCGGCTCGCTGCTCACGATCTTCAGCTTGGCGGGCTGGGCGAGCCAGGCGTAGCCGTCCTTGGCCAGCGCGTAGGCGACGTAGTTGCCCGGCTCCAGGCCAGCCGTGTCGATCTTGGCGGTGCCGCTGCCTCCGGGGATGTACGTCCACTTCAGCGAGGCGCCGACGTACTTCTCGTTGACGGGGCCGTTGCCCGGGTCGCTGTAGAGGCCGATCCAGTTCTTCGGGTCGGGCGTCGGGGTGACGTAGCTGAAGGTGATCGGGTCGTTGGCCTTCACCGAGGTGGAGTCGGGAGTCAGCGTGCCGCCGGGTGCGGCGGACGCTGCTGCGGGCGTCGCGGTGAGGGCCAGTGCCGCGAGGGCGGCGACAGCGAGGCGCATGGGGGGCTCCTTGTTCGTAGTTGAGCGATAGAAGCGTTCCACGCGCAAGTAACGACAAAACGTACGCTGTCTGACTTTTCCGTAGATGTCTGAAACTGCCAGGCTTGTATAGACAAGTGCGCACAATCCGTAGACGCCAGGGCCTTCACATAGGGCCTCAGAGCATCACGAAGCTCAGGCGTCGATGCCTCGTCTCGCGAGATCGGCCGCGATGCCGTCCAGGACACCGGCAAGGCCCGAGGCGAACAGGGCGTCGAGGTCCCAGGGGTCGGCGCCTGCGCGCATCGCGGAGGCGAGCCGGGGATACGCCCCAGGTGCGAAAAGCGGATTCTGTGTGTGGTCCGAGGCGTTCGCGCCCTGCTTCGATTGACGCTCCGCCTCCACATCGCTGACGAAGGTCAGTGCCACGCCTTGCACGTAGGAGGCGAACATGAAGATGTACCGGAAAGCATCGGCAGGTTCGAGGCCGAGCCCGTCGAATGAGGAGAAGGTGCTTTCGCTGTCCGCCGCGAGCGCCGGGCTGAAGTGCGCGCGGGTTGTCACCACGACCCTCGGCAGGATCCATGGGTGGCGGTGGTACAGGTCCCAGTCACGGTACGCGGCGCGTTCGAGGCCGTGACGCCAGTCCCGCGGAGCCGAGTCGGGCAGGGGTATGTCGGCCATCGCGGATTCCACCATCAGCGCCACGAGGTCGTCCTTGGACGCCACATGCCGGTACAGGGACATGGTGCCGGTGCCGAGGTTCGTCGCGACCCGGCGCATCGACAGCGCGTCGAGCCCCTCCGCGTCCGCGATGGCGATCCCGGCTCGCACGATGCGCTCGACGGTGAGATGCGGCGCGCTGCCATCGCCCTCCGGGGCGTCGGCCGGCGTTTCCGTCCTGCGCGCCCGATACGCCCTTGCCTGGCACGCGCGGGAACAGTAGAGCCTCGGCCGCCCCCGATCCCCGGGCTCCAGCGACTTCCCACACGACGCGCACTCCGGTTGCACCGACATCACCACTCTCCTTTTCGTCACACCATCAGGTTGTGTCGAAATTCTAGCTCGCTGGAGGAACGGATGCGCAGACCTGGATAGAAACCGTGTTGCATCGGGTCAGCGTGTATGCGTATCGTGTACGCGTTCTCGCGTACAAAGTACGCACCCGGGCGGTCAATTCCGCCCGGTCGGCACGACTCAGGAACAGAAGGCATGACTGAAGAAGACAGAAGAGCCGGAGCCAGGGAGTGGGTCGGGCTCGCCGTCCTGGTACTGCCCTGCGTACTGGCGTCCATGGATATGTCCGTTATGTTCGTCGCGCTCCCGTCCTTGACGGCCGACCTCAAACCGAGCAGCTCCGAACTGCTGTGGATCATGGACGCCTACGGCTTCCTCCTCGCCGGCATGCTCATCACGATGGGCACACTCGGTGACCGGATCGGACGGCGGCGGGTGCTGCTCGCAGGCGCCGCGGCCTTCGGCGTCGCCTCGGTTCTGGCGGCCTACTCGACCAGCTCCGTGGCGCTCATCACGGCCCGGGTGCTTCTGGGCATCGCCGGAGCCTCGCTGGCCCCGTCCACTCTCGCCCTGATCCGGAACATGTTCCACGACGCCAGGCAGCGGGCCGCCGCGGTCGGCGTGTGGACGGCGGGCTTCGCGGGCGGCGCCGTACTCGGCCCCATCATCGGCGGTCTGCTGCTGGAGCACTTCTGGTGGGGATCGGTCTTCCTGATCAACGTGCCCGTGATGATCCTGCTGCTGGTCCTCGGGCCGCTGCTGCTCCCCGAATACCGCGACCCCAAGCCGGGCCGTTTCGACCTGCTCGGTGCCAGACTGTCCCTCGCGGCCGTGATCGGCGTCATCTACGGCATCAAGCTGATGGCGGAGCACGGTTTCGGGTGGATTCCCCTGGCGTACTGCGTCGCCGGAATCGCCCTGGGGGCGGCGTTCATTCGCCGCCAGCGGGTGGCGGCGAACCCGATGATCGACATCGCGCTGTTCCGCACCCGCCGGTTCAACCTGCCCCTGCTGATCGACGCGCTGGCGACGTTCACGCTGGTCGGCTTCTCCCTGTTCAACTGGCAGTTCATGCAACTCGTGCTGGGCATGAGCCCGTTCGAGTCGGCGCTGTGGTCCCTGCCCACCTTCCTCGTGATGCCCCTGGGCATCGCCCTGGCCACCACGATCGCACCCCGCATCGGCAAACCCCAGGTGATGGCCGTCGGGCTGCTCGTGGCGGCCGCCGGGTACGTCATGCTGTCCCTGATCCAGGCCGACTCGGGAGTCATCTACCTCGTCAGCGCCATGACGGTCGTCGCGATCGGCATCGGCGGAGTCTCCGCCGTGGTCACCGACGTGATCCTGTCCGCCGCACCGCCGGAGCGGGCCGGGATGGCCTCCGCCATGGCCGAGACCTCGGCCGAGTTCGGCGGGGCGCTGGGCATCGCGGTCCTGGGCAGCATCGGCACCGCCGTCTACCGTTCGGAACTGGCGGCCAAGGCCCCCGACGCCCTCACCCCCAAGGAGCTGGAGGCGGCGCGGAACACCCTCGGCGGCGCCGTCGACACCGCCGCGCCCCTCCCGCAGAGCACCGCCGAAGCCCTGCGGGACGTGGCCTTCGACGCCTTCGCGCGAGAGACCCGGATCGCCGCGGTGGTCAGTGTCGTCCTGACGGCGGGCGCGGCCATCCTCGTCGCCACCCTGCTCCGCGACGCACGCATCCGGCCCGGATCCGAAACCCCGGAATCCGCAGCAGAGGACCAAGCGAGTGACCTGACCCGGCTGGGATGACCAGATGTGAAAGGGGCCCTCATACCGCGCTCGCCATGGCTTGCACGATCTCGTCCACGTGGGCGCGCGTCGCGTGCGGGTTCAGCAAGGTGAGCTTCAGATGGACCCGGCCGGCCAGCTCGGTCCGGCCCACCAGGGCCACGCCTTCCCGCAGCAGCTTCCGCCGCAACTCGGCGTTCGCGTGGTCCGTGCCCCGGACGCGAAAGACGACGGTGGTCAGCACGGGAGACGCGATGAGTTCCAGTTTGGGATGCGAACCGATACGTTCGGCCGCGTAGCGGGCGAGATCATGACAGTGGTCCACCATGGCGCCGAGGCCGCCACGACCGAGCGCCCGCAGCGTCACCAGCATCTTGACGCAGTCCGGGCGTCTGGTGGTGCGCATCGAGGAGCCGAGCAACCCCACATAGCCCGCCTCCTCGTCGTCTTCAGGGTTGAGGTAGGCGGCCCGCCGCTCAAGGGAGACAAGCGCCGCTTTCTCCCGAACCAGGAAGACCCCCGCCGCGGCCGGTACCCAGCCGAGCTTGTGCATGTCGATGGAGATCGAGTCCGCGGCGTCCAGCCCGTCCAGCAACGGAGCGAGCCGGTCGGAGCACAGCGCCATGCCGCCGTAGGCCGCGTCCACGTGGGTCCACGCGCCGTGGCGCCGGGCGAGGGCGATCACCTGGCGGAGCGGGTCGATGCTGCCGAAGTCCGTGGTTCCCGCGGTGGCGACCACGGCGACAGGGATGCCGCCCTCCGCCGCGCACCGGTCAAGCTCGCCTTCCAGAGCGCGAACGTCCATCCGCTGCCGGGCATCGACGGCGACCGGCCGTACCGCGCTCTCCCCCAGTCCGAGCAGAGCCGCGGCCCGCTGGATTGAGAAGTGCGCCAGCTCTGAGCAGTAGATCCGAGCGTCGCGCGCGGCACTCACCGCCCCGTGCGAGCGGCCCAGCGCCCGGTCGCGGGCGAGCATGAGCCCCATGAGGTTGGACTCGCTGCCGCCGGTGGTCACCGTCCCCGATGCCCGCCCGTCGTAACCGGCCAGCTCCGCCAGCGCGCCGATGAGCTCCCGTTCGAGGGTGACGGCGGCCGGCGCCTGATCCCAGGAGTCCAGCGAGGGATTGAGCATCGACACCGCCAAGTCGGCGGCGACGGCCACGGGGAGTGGAGGGCAGTGCAGGTGGGCGGCGCACCGGGGATCCGCAGGGTCGGCGGCGCCGTACGCGAGGATGTGGCTGATCGTTTCCAGCGCCTCCGGCGCGCCCGTGCCGGCCTGGGGCAGCGGCTCCCCGAGCTGCTGCCTCACCCACCGCGCCAGTTCATCGGGCTCACCAGCGGGAACCGGACCCCCGCGTTCGGCGGCGCCCTTCGCCAGGGCGTCCAGCACATGGCCGATGAGAATCCGCATCGAGTCGGTCATGACTTCCACGTTGAGCCATGAAAGCGGCCAAGAGGATGGCGGACCGAACGAAGAACCTTTTTCAGAGTTGTCATATCGACCAAACCTGCTCAATCCTTGGCCAAGATCGCGAACGAGTCGCGGATCAGGGACAGGAGCTGTCCACCGGCCTTCGCCTCATCCATGGCGGTCCGCCGATCGGACGTCAGGGCGGTGACGACGTATGTTCTGCCCGCGGCCGAGCGAGCGAGGAAGCCCATCGCCAGCACGCCGGGTTCCGAGCCGCCCTTGAACCACACCGCGGGCCAGCTGTTCCGGTCCAAGCCGAGCCCGGCGTCACTGGCGGACATCACTTGGTGGAGCTGCTCGCCGTTCATCCTAGAGAGGCCCGCGTAGGCACGGCACACGTCCAAGGGGGAGGCGAACCACTCCACTGTGTCGATGTGCCGGGGCTCGCGCCACTCCTTCACCCCCGCGAACACCTCTTCAAGAGGCGTCGCGGCGACGGTCTTGTCGAGGTAGTCGCGCCGCCGCTCCCCTTTCAGGGCGACGTACGCGTCGGCGAGCCGCGGGTAGCGTGCCGCCTTCAGCAGGGCGAACTCCCGCGTGGTGAGGAACGGCAGGTTCAGCGCGGCGTGGTCGGACCACTTCCGCGCCTGGGCCTCGACCGCTGGGCGACCGACCTTGTCGATGAGCAGATCGGTGCCCGCGTTGTCACTGATGGAGATCATCAGCTTGGCCGCCTCCTGGACCGGCACAGTGCTGCCGACGGGCCTCTGGTAGAGGTCACCCGGCGGGATTCTCATCTGGGACGTGATCGTGAGTGGTGTGTCCCAGGACAGCTTTCCCGCACGGATGCTCTCCACGACGGCGCCGAGCACGTACAGCTTGAAGATCGATCCGATGGGCCGGGGTGTGGCTGCTTTGACGGCATGGATGGTACGGCAGGCGCCTTCAGAGGTGATCTCGGCGGCCAGGAAGCCCACGTCCGGGGCCACCGCCTGCAGGCGAGTGCCGACCTCGGCCCAGCTCACGGGAGGCGGGACGGTGGATGGCCGCTCGGCTCCTTGTCCCGAGCCCGTACAGGCCGTGACGGCAAGGGCCATGGCCGTGAGCGAGATCAGCGCGCGCGTCGATCTCGAAGGGAGATACACAAAGACTCCTCATGAGTGTTGGCGAGTCGCCGGCAGGTGAGCACGTCTGGGAAACGCTGACTACGCAGTCTCAGCTCAGGCCTTCTCGCCTATCGGCCTGGCGGGGTGGCCAGCGGCCCGGTGCCCGTGAGCCGGGCGCGGGCCTCCTCCATGGCCGAGTCGCGCCCGTCGCCGAGCTCCTCGTCGGTGAAGACCGGGGTACGGATGTGAGGCGGGAGGCCGGCGCCTTCGAAGGTCCGCCCGGCGCGGGTGCGGTAGTCCTCGTTGGACAGCCCGAACTGCCAGCCGTTGGGCAGCCGCCGGCCCAGGATGTCGGAGAAGGCGCCCTGGGTGTGACCGCCGATCCTGATCGGCTCGGGCTTGCGGTCCATGAGCGCCATGGTGAAGGTCTCGCCGGCGCTGACGGTCATGTCGCTGGTCAGGACGGCGACGGGACCGTCGTAGATCGGGGCGCGGGCCGGCCGGACCGTGACCGTCGCCGGCGGGCTGAAGCGGTCCGGGTCGCCGGGGTGGTTGCGGGCCCGTTTCGTGTAGGCGGTGTAGGGCCTGTGGGTCAGGCGGGAGGCGATCCGCAGGCCGAGATCGTCGTATCCGCCGGTGTTGTAGCGCACGTCGATGATGAGCCCGCGCAGGTCGCGTGTGCGCGACCGGGTGAACACGGTGTCAAGCGCCCGATCCAGCTGGGCCCGCTCTTCGGCCAAGGTTCCCTTCTCGCCGGCGTACCCCCCGAAGCCGGTGACTCGCAGGTAGCCCAAGCCGCCGGGCAGGTCGGCGTAGCCCAGCTCCCCGTTCCCCCAGGCGCGCATCGGGACACCCAGGTACGCGGCGAGGGCCTTGTCAATCCTGGGCTTCAGCTCATCGCCCATCGGCAGCCTGGTGCCGGGGCGCCTGCCGATGAAGAAGTGCCGCTCGTCCCAGCCGAGGCTGGTGTGAGCGTCGCCGAGTGGTTTGATCATGTCGCTCAGGATCTTGAACAGGCGCTCGTCGCTGGTGCGAGAGTTCACCTTCGGCCGGTAACGGTCCCGTGCCGCCCGCCAGTCGACCCCTTTGGCCGCGAAGCTCAGGTAGTTCTCGTCGAAGGTCTTCCAGAAGACGTCGAACGACGTCACGGGGTCCTTGGACGTGGGACGCGAGCAGCGCGCGGGCAGCGCGCGCAGCCTCAGCAAGCCCTTGTCCGCCACATCGCCCATGTAGCGGGCTCGCGCGCGATCACGCCCCTCGGCCCATACGGTCAGCATGGCCACGCCGCCGTCGCCGAACGTCACCGCCCCGTCGCGGGCCGCCCCGAGCCGCTTCATCGGGTCCCCAGCAGGCAGGCAGCTGATCTCCGTGATCTGGTACGACCGAAGGCGCCCGTCCTCGATCGACAGGACCATGCCGTAGCCGTCCGTCTTCCAGACGCCGTCCAGCGCTCCGGGCGACGCGGCGCCGGCGGGCCCCGCGAACGCCGTGGTGACCGTGGCCGCCAGTACTGCGGTCGCCATCAGCGCCGCCGTTCTCGTTGTGATCTGCATAGCCACGACGCTATTGACGGCGACGGCGCCAGGCATCGCCCCGTAGCGCGGTCTCGACCTCGTGCCGGGGGCGTAGGCCGCCCGCTGAAACCGAGACTTTGTGTGTTACTCGATGTAAGACGTTCGTCTAGGGACTCCGTCCCGCGCGGTCACTCCGCCGGCGGGAGAAGGTCCGCGTCGTGGACGAGGATCGCCGCCTGAACCCGGTTGGACAGGCCGAGCTTGGCAAGAGAGTGGCTGACGTGCGCTTTGACGGTCGCCTCGCTCATCGTGAGCAGGTGGCCGATCTCCGCGTTGGAAAGGCCCTGGCTGAGCGCCCTCAGGACCTGTCGCTCGCGATAGGTCAGCACGGACAGCCGCTTGCGCGCCCCAGCCGCCCGTGACGGCCCCTTCTCGGCGAACGAGCTGATCAGCCGTTTGGTGACGGTGGGCGAGAGCATGGCGTTGCCGGCGGCCACCGTGCGTACGGCCGTGGCGAAGTCTCGCGGAGGCGTGTCCTTGAGCAGAAAGCCGACCGCGCCCGCACGCAACGCCAGGTGCACGTACTCGTCCAGGTCGAAGGTCGTCAGCATGATCACCTTGGGTACCTGAGGTGACCTGCCGATCTCTGCGGCGGCGGTGAGACCGTCCACGCCTGGCATGCGGACGTCCATCAGGACGACGTCGGGGGCGAGCCTGGCCACCGCGCTGATCGCGCCGGCGCCATCGCACTCCTCGCCCACCACCGCGATGTCGCCGGTGGCCTCCAGAATCATGCGAAGACCCGACCGGACGAGAATCTCGTCGTCGACGATCAAGACGCGGATCATGCTCGTTCCTCCACCGGCTCAGACGCGGACAAGTGCTCGGCGTGCACCAGGTGCGCGTGACCCGCCGGCAGCCGGGCCAGCGTCCTGAAACCGCCGCCGGGAAGTGGGCCGGCCTGGAATTCGCCGCCCGCCAGCTTGACTCGCTCCCCCAACCCCGTCAATCCCAGTCCAGCTCCCGGGAGCGGTTCAGCGGGCGCTGTGGAGGGGCCGTTGTCCACCAGGACCTCCAGGACGCCGGGAAGGTAGCGCACGAAGACGTCAGCGGAGGTGTCACCGGCATGCTTGTGGACGTTGGTCAGCGCCTCCTGGACGACCCGGTAGGCGGTCCGCTCCACCATGGCGGGCAGCGGATGGGGGGTCCCCTCGTCGTGTCGACGGATGGAGATGCCAAGCGCCCGCGACTGGTCGATGAGCCGGTCGAGGTCCGCCAGCATGGGCTGCGGAGCGAAGGGGATGGCGGCGTCATCCGCGCCGGTGTCGGCGCCGGCCGCGGTGCCTGCATGCGGCGAGCGCAGGACTCCGAGCACCTCCCGCAGGTTGACGAGCGCCTCACGCCCGAGGTCCTGGATCAAGGCCGCGGCCTGTGCGCTGCGCTCGTCGGAGGTTCCGACCTCCAGGGCACCGGCGTGCAGGACCATCAGGGACACCCGGTGCGCGACGATGTCGTGCATCTCGCGTGCGATCCTGGTGCGTTCCTGCGCCCGGGCGCGGTCGGTGCGAGCCCGCTGCTCATGTTCGAGGCGTTCGGCGCGGTCTCGCAGCGCCGAGATCACCTGCCTACGTGCGTTCACCCACAGCCCCGCCACCAGCGGCAGCGCCACCAGCAGCGCGAGGGGCAGGACGTAGGCCTCCCAGTCCTCGGTCACGGCGTGGTGGGATTGACGGACCGTCACGCCAAGCACCATCGAGACCGCCATGATGGCCAGGGCCGACAGGGCGTAGGCGACGACGTCGGCCCGGCGTCGCAGGCTCAGGCCGGCGTAGTAGGAGGCGGCGAGGACGGCAGGCCACAGGTGGAACGCCGCCCAGCCCACCGTCGCCAGCACGAACAGTGGCCATCTGAAACGCCGTACGAACCCTGCGGCGACCGCTGATGCGGCCGCCAGCAGAACAAGCCCCCAGTCCTCGGACAACGAGGGCGTCTCCAGGGCGCCGTCGATCGAAATCCATGAGAGGAAGAAGACCGCCGAACCGCGCGCCCAGGGCCCGGTTAGCTGGATCAGCCGGTTGATCTGCCTCAGCACACGGTCGGGGATCAGGGCCGCCTTGCCGTACTCCACGATGCGAGCCTAGAGCGCCCTCGCGGGGCGCGCCCTCGACGATCGTCGAGGCTGCCCCCCTACGAAAGTAGGGGGTTAGATCTGCGGCACCCGCAACGCGGATCCGGTGCGCCCGATCGGCGTCAGCGTCCGAGCAGCGGACCGTACTCGGCCCACACCCGGGCGTTGATCGAGGCGTGCTTCGGGGCGAAGCGGGTGTAGAACTCCTTGCCGCACTCCAGGTCCTCCAGTGCCGCCTTGATCTCCCGATCCAGGTACGGCCTGGCCTGCGCCGGAGTGAGGTCTGGCCAGGCATTGCCCAACTTGTCGGGGCCCAGCTCCTCTGCCTGGTCCATGAATGCGGTCTCCCCTCTCTTGGCCAGCGCCATCGGCGTGGTCGAGGGCACCCGCCGCCCCTTGCCGACGAGGCAGTCGGCGAAACCCGAGGCGCGGTCGACCAGCTCGGAGTCGCCATCGATCTCGGCGGCTTCCAGTTCTCCTCTGGCCTCCTGCAGGAGTCCGACTGCGTCCATTCGCGTGCTCACCTCCTTGCCGAGCACCTCCTTGGCTGCCTTCCAGCCACAGTTATCCAGCTTCTCGTTGTAGGAATCGAGCTGAGCGCCGCTCAGCTTCCTTGTGACCGCCACGTTCGGGTCCTTGTCATGAAGGGCTTGGGCACTTTCGATGCTGCCGCTCAAGGGATCCATCGGGTAGGCGAACTGGGCGAACACCCCGAACCCATACTTATTGCGGTAGGTCTTCATGGCCTCGTACGTGCTCAGATCGGGCTCCGGCCGCTGTGGCTGGACGAAGGCGAGGTATCTGAAGCCGCTCTGCTTCATGCAGTCGGCCTTGATCTGCTCCATCCTGGGCCGCGGATCTGCTGACCTCTGCGCAGGGACGGGAGCGGCGGCCTGTTCGGCGGCGCACCCCGATATGAGGGCAAGCGAAAGCAACCACATGACACGTCGCATGAAATCTCCAGATCAGTCGGACGCGCGCATGCGCGACCCGCGCGGCACGACGGCCGCGAACGAGAGCGAGGAGCGCCAGCAGCCCTCAGCGGGCCAGGTCCTGGCGTGATGGGTCGATCAGTTGCTCACCTGATCCGAAAATCGAAACACATCGGCTCGCTGATTTGCGTTGATCTTCTCAGCACGGCCACCAAGATACTACGTTAAACGTAGTTTTGGTACTGGTCGCCCTCGACGACCGCCCTCACATGGTCTGCGCAGCCCGCTCCCTGATGACCTGGGCACCAGGGCGATCGTCGAGAAGCCGGTGATCGGCACAGCCTTCTGCGGCTGATGCTCACGCCGTAGATCGTGATGTCGCTGGTCAGGCCGGCGCGGTGTAGCGCCTCACTTCCTGCGGGGCTGGCTGAAGCGCAGCATGTTGCCGGAGGGGTCGCGGAAGGCGCAGTCGCGGACGCCGTACGGCTGGTCGACCGGCTCCTGAAGCACCTCGCCACCCGCGGCGCGGATGCGCTCGAAGGTGGCGTCGCAGTCGTCGGTCATGAAGATGACGCCGCGCAGCAGGCCCTTCGCCAGCAGTTCCGCCATGGCCTCCTTGTCGGCGGGCGAGGCGTTCGGGTCCGCGAGGGGCGGTTCGAGGACGATGTCCACCTCGGGCTGCGACGGCGCGCCGACGGTCACCCAGCGCATCCCCTCGAACCCGACGTCGTTGCGCACCTCCAGGCCGAGAACGTCCCGGTAGAAGGGGAGCGCCTTGTCGTGGTCGTCGACGGCGATGAAGCACTGCGAAAGTTTGATGTCCATGCGCTCCACGCTACGAGCGGGGGGCTGGTTTCGCTTCTCCGTTCCTGACCGGTCGCGTGTGGATCTTGGCGACGCAGGCCGGGATCGCGGCGCCCTCGTCATGGCTGCGGGCCCGGTATGCGCTCGGGCTCTCGCCGACCAGCTCGGTGAACCGCGAGCTGAACGACCCCAGCGATGTACAGCCGACCGCGAAGCAGACCTCGGTCACCGTCAGGTCACCCCGCCGCAGCAGCGCCTTGGCCCGCTCGATCCGGCGCGTCATCAGGTAGCTGTACGGCGTCTCCCCGAAGGCGGCGCGAAAGCTGCGGGAGAAATGGCCCGCCGACATGAAGGCGCCGCGCGCCAACGCCGGAACGTCGAGCGGCTCCGCGTATTCGCGGTCCATCAGGTCACGGGCCCGGCGCAGCCGGACGAGGTCCTCCAACGTCACACGACCACCATCCCACAGCGCCGGCCGCGGCCTCCTCCCGCATCCATGCCCGAGTTGGTTCCCGCCTCGCCTCTGACGCCGACTGTTCTGCCTCATGCCCAGAGCGAGGGCGTCAGACGACGGCGAGCGCCTTGGTGATGTTCCACTCGGCCAGGTCCAGCATCCATTGCCGGCCCGGGAAGTCGGTGTCCGCGATCCGCAGCGGACCCTCGATCAGCGACAGCACCTGCGCGTACCGGTAGAGCTCCAACCTGTGCGGGTCGAGATCGACCGGACGCAGCACCGGGTACGCGTCGCCGAAGCGCATCCGCAGCCAGGCGTGTTCCCACTCGACGTCGAAGTACGCCAAGCCCTCGAAATCAATCACGACGGGTTCGCCGGCAGGCGTGACGAGTATGTGATCCGGTCCGAGTTCGCCGTGTACCAGTCCGTATGTCTCGCGTGCCGTAACGGTGCTGCGAAGGAGGCGCACATGTCCCGCGATCCGGTCATGTGCGTTCGCCAGCCGGGCGTCGCGGGTCGCCGCGGCGTCGAGGTGGCCGAGCGCCCGGTCCACGATGACGTCCTCGGTGCGCCGGGTCTGGGGCGCTTCGCCGCGGGTGATGGCGGCGAGCTTGCCGTACTTCGGGCTGAGGGTGGTGTGCATGCGGCGCAAGGCGTCACCGAGCATGGACAGCGGGGTGGCAGCCGCGGCCGGGTCGTGTTCCATCAACCTTTCGAGCGTCACCGCCCCGACGTCCTCGACCAGTGCGACGTCGGCGTCGAGGTGGCGGTTGTCGCGGTCGAGCATCAGCAGCCGCGGGATCCGCACGCCTGCGGCGGCGAGGGCCGCGTGGTTGGTGGCGAACAGTTCCGCGCCCGACGCGTCGGTGAACGGGTCGTCCGGTACGGTCGGCGACGGCGGCCAGTAGTTCTCGCCGGTCGCCCATACATAGAGGATCGCTGTCGTCTCGTCGTCCAGACGGAGCCGGTAGACGCCCTTCTTGCTGCCTCCGGCCAGCCGGTCCAGTGCGGTGAGCCGCCGGTCGGCGCCGAACTGCTCCGCCACCAAGTCGCGCGCATCGTCCGGCCGCAGGAACGCCCGTGTCATGATCGCCTTTCGTCAGGTCGACCCACCAGCCAGGGGGCTTGAGGATCTGCTCGGCGACCCATTCTGCCCACTCCTGCTGCGCGCGATCTGGGTCGCCGCCTTCACCATCCGCTGTCCCGCGCGACGCGCCCCGGCGGGCCCGCCCTCGTCCGAGGATCAGGTGGCCACGAGCCGGACGATCTCGCGAGGCCGTACCTCGCGCTCGTCATAGGCCAGATCGAGGTCCGCCGCCTGCACCGTGACCAGCGACGCCGCGAACGCCTCTTCCGACTCCCACTGCACGATCGAGATCACCGCGTCGTCGGACAGCCAGCATTCGGCCGACAGGCACCCTGGCGTACCCCGGAACACCTCGGCGACCTGGTGCACACGGGCGATGAACTCCTCTCGTTGAGAGGCGTGCGGATAGTGGCTTGCGATCATTCCGACCTTCATGAGGCTCTCCTCTGCCAGTTGCGTCCGATCAGTTGTCCGGCCGGTCCCAGCCGAACAGCTCGCCGAGCTTCCAGCGCAACGCGAACAGGGCCCGGGTGGCTGTGTTGGTCAACATAGAATATGATTGATAGCATAGAGGAGGTGGCGTGACAACACGACGAGAGCAGACCAGCAACGAGAGCCGCGAGCTGATCCTCACCGCGGCGGCGGAGCTGTTCGCCGAGAAGGGCTACCGGCAGACGACCTTCATGGACGTGGCCGAACGCTCCGGGATCAGCAGAGGCTCCATCCCGTGGCACTTCGGCAGCAAGGAGGGCCTGCTGCTGGCCGTACTCGAGCGTTCGGTGGCGATGGTCCGCGACAGTCTCGCCGAGGTGCCGGAGGAGGGGGAGGCGACATTCGAGCAGCTGAACCTGGGCGCCGGCGCGATGTTCGCGCTCCCGACCACCAAGCTCTTCGTCACGCTCCTGGTCGAGGCGCTGGAGCCGGACTCACCCATCCGCGACCGCTACGTCGAGATCCACAACACGTTGCGCGAGCACTGCAGGCGCTGGCTGGAACGGCTGCCGCTGCCGCCGGGGCTGTCGGCCGAGGCGCTGGCCGTCACGATCATCGGCGCCGGCATCGGCATCCACCAGCAGTGGCTGCTGGCGCCCGAGCAGGTCGACGCCGAACAGGCGCTGGCCGGGCTCCGGGCACTGGTGGCCGGAATCCTGCCGCCCACAGCTGATCTTCACCGCCCCGCATAGCTGGTTTGGATGGGGTGCGCTGCTGTGCGCCCTGGGCCTGGGGCCTCGGCGTGGCCGTCGCGACGCTCACGGGGAGCGGCCACGACGGCCCGGTTACTAGCGGTGGAACGTCGTCGGCGCCACGCGGACGGCGATCTCGTTGAACATCGCGTGCCCGTTGCCTGTGGTGTCGGTGATGGTCACCCTGACATAGCGGACCTGGCGATCGGCTCCCAGCGGGCTCCAGTCGTAGTCGTCGGTTCTCTGCATGGTGTAGGTGCGGATCGTCTGCCAGTCGCCCGCGCCGGTCTGTGACACCTCGACCTTCGCCGACTCGTGGTAACCCGGTTTGAGTACCACGCCGATCTCCGTGACCGGGTAGGTCTTGCCCAGGTCGAGCTGCCAGTACCGGGCCGGGGGCGCGGCGGCGGACGCGGCGGCCGCGTTCCAGTAGCCGATCTGGCCGTCCAGCGGCGCGGCGGGGCCCATCGTCGGTTTGCTGGCCGCCGTGTGGTTCAGGTCGGTCTGGTAGGTGACCTGGCCTGCGGCGTACAGGGCGGGGAGGTCCAGCCGGGTGGGGTCGGGGCGCAGGTAGGTGCCCGCCAGGATGCCCTCGCCGCGGTCGTAGTAGACGGTGAGGATCCGGCCGTCGGCGAGTTGCACGCTGCCCGGATAGGACATGTCGTCGAACACGCCGGGATTGCGGTAGATCAGCTTGCTCTGCGTGCCCGCCCAACCCAGGGTGTCGGCGTACATCCGTCCTGCCACCGGCCGTCCCTGGACCCAGGAGTTGGACCGGTCACCGTAGGTGAGCAGGTGGGTGCCGCCGCGAAGCTTGAGGAAGTGCGGGGCGTGGCCCTTCAGCGTGGGCTCGTCGACGGGTGCGGTCCAGGTGTCGCCGTTGTCGTAGGAGTGGCTGACCCGCATCACGTCGCCGTTGTTGGTCGTCCTGGCGACCATCATCAGGTGACCGCCGCCGAGGTCGGCCAGCGCGGGCTCGTTGTAGAGGACGGTCACGTCGCGGACGTAGACGGGTCCTTCCCACATCACCACCCGCTCGTCGGCCCTGTCCCAGGTCAGGCCGCCGTCTCTGCTGCGCAGCACGTGCGCGGCCGTGCCGCCGAGCGAGCCGTCATAGTGCCGCCAGCCGTAGATCGGCAGCAGGAGGTCGCCGTTCGCCAGTTCCACGATCTCGCCGTTCACCGAGACGGTCGCCTTGCCGCTGTCGTACATCAGCGTGGGCGGGACGATTCTCGGCGACCAGGTCGCGCCGTTGTCCGTCGAGCGGGTGACGTACACCTGGCGGCGATTCCCGCGCGCGGGGCGGTAGTCGTAGTAGGCCATCACCAGCGTGCCGTCGCGGAGCACCGTGAGGCTGGGTTCCTTGAGGTCCACGGTCAGGGGGTCGGGGTCGGAGGCGATGATCTGCTGGGCGGACCAGGTGAGGCCGCCGTCCGTGCTCCGCCTGGCGGCGATCGCGCCGCTGTGGGAGTGCGAGATGCTCCAGCTGTACGCGAGGTAGAGGTCGCCGTTGGGCAGTGTGACGATGGACGGGAACCAGGCGCAGGGGACGACCTCGTTCTCTTCCCTGACGGTCTTGTTCGGGTCGTTGTCCAGGTCGGGGTTCCACTTGACGCAGGGGCTGTTGGCCGGGGAGACGATCGAGATGTCCGGGACGGTGGGATTGTCGACCGAGGGTGCCGTTGCGGCCGCCGCGGGTCCCGTCGGCAGCGGGACGAGCAGCACGGCGAGTAAGGAGAGGATCAGGACGATGGGGGGTCTGCGCACGTTCCACCTCTTGCGGTAGATCGCTGGTTGATGTCGGCGATGAAACGCGAAATGCCATTCCATGTCAACGGTCGGCATGAGTGCCGGGAGAGGAGCCCTTCCCCGAGTGGCTGAGCGCGCCCATCACGAGCATCGCCGCCCATGGGACGGTCAACGCCATCTTCCGTATCGGCGACCGCTTCACCGCGTCTGGCATCCCACATCGGAGCCCGCCTACCACCCGCGCACCGCGCCAGCCTGCTATTGACGGCGGAGATACGGCGACCTAGCCTCACTTTTAGGAAAGTTTCCTAAAAGAAGTCGCTTTCCTCCACCCCCCATTCAGGAGACTCGCATGAGCCTTCGTCGTCGTGCCGCCACCCTGGCGGGCGTCGCAGTCCTGGCCATCGGCCCCGCCGTCCTCCTCTCCTCACCCGCCGCCGCCGCACCGCTGGGATGCACCACCCAGTACAGCTCCACCGAGATGTGGGCGACCAGCCACTGCTCCGCCGGCACCGGCAAGCACCAGGTGGTCGTCATCCAACGCCACCCGGCCCCCGGCGTCGGCCCCATTCTCATCGCCGGTCCCTGCGTGCCGGTCGGGCAGACCTCCTACACGGGGATCACCGGCTGGCCGATCGACTCGGTACGCGCGAACACCTGCGGCTGACCACCGCCGACCTTCGGCCACCCGGTGGAGTCGGCCCACCGGGTGGCCGCTCGCGTCGCCCACCGGCGGCCCTCGGTCGCCTTTGAACACAAGCGCCGTCCTAGATGAGGTCGGCCTGGTTGACGGCCTGCTCACCGGCGAGGAGAACCTGTTCCACACTTCGTCGCTGACGGCACATTCAGCCGACCGACCAACTACCGGCAGTGACTAACTCGGCACTCTCGGGTACCCTTCGATCTTCACAGACGCTTAACGTGATGATATGAAATTCATAAAGTGATCGACGCCAAGCCCTTTGCGCCTTGCAGGCGTCGATGCCGAGGCGAGGGGAACGCATGCATCTAACCCCGCACGAGCAGGAACGCCTGATGATCCATGTGGCCGCGGACGTGGCGGAGAAGCGTCGGGCCCGAGGACTGCGACTGAACTATCCCGAAGCCGTAGCGCTGCTGACCGTGCACGTACTCGAAGGTGCCAGAGACGGCCGGACGGTCCGAGAGCTGATGTCCTCCGGGCGCGGCGTGCTCACCCGCGAGGAGGTCATGAGCGGCGTCCCCGAGATGATCAAGGACGTGCAGGTCGAGGCCACGTTCCCTGACGGCACCAAGCTCGTGACCATCACCGACCCCATCCCGGCCCGCCCCGGTAAGGGCCTCAGCCCCGGACTGGTCGAGCACCCGGACCAGGCCGAGCCGGTGCGCGTCAACGAGGACCTGCCGATCACCACGGTATGGGTGCGCAATGGCGGCAACCGTCCCATCCAGGTCGGCTCCCACTATCACTTCTTCGAGGTCAATGCCGCTCTGGAGATCAGAGCGACGTCCACGTCCGAGCTCGACCGGCAGCTCGCGTACGGCCTGCGGCTGAACATTCCCGCAGGTAGTTCCCGGCGTTTCGAACCGAACTGCCCGACTCACGTGGACTTGGTCCCCATTCAGGGAGAGAGGATCGTCATGGGACTCCGTGGCCTGGTCGGAGGCGCGCTGGATGGCTGACTGCCGAGGGTATGAGCTCGCCCGCGCCGACTACGCCGACCTGTTCGGGCCGACCACCGGCGATCGGGTCCGGCTCGCCGACACCAACCTGCGCATCGAGATCACCGACGACTGGGCGGGCGGCCCGGGGCGCAGCGGCGACGAGGCGGTGTTCGGCGGAGGCAAGGTGATCCGGGAGTCGATGGGCCAGTCCTGCCTGCGGCGCGCGGACGGGGCTCCCGACACGGTGATCACCGGAGTCGTCATCCTGGACCACTGGGGCGTGGTCAAGGCCGATGTCGCCCTCCGCGACGGCCGCATCCAGGCGTTGGGCAAGGCGGGCAATCCGGAGACGATGAACAGGCGGCACGACGGCCACGCCATCGCCACCGACTTCCCGATCGGCCCGGAGACCGAGATCATCGCGGGCAACGGCAAGATCCTCACCGCCGGCGGCGTCGACACCCACGTGCACTTCATCTGCCCGGAGCAGTTCGACGTGGCACTCGCCTCCGGCGTCACGACGCTCATCGGCGGTGGCACGGGGCCGGCCGAGGGCACCAAGGCGACCACGGTCACCCCCGGCTCCTGGCACCTGAGAGGGCTGTTCGAGGCGCTGGACGGCGTTCCCGTCAATGTCGGCGTGCTGGGCAAGGGCGCCACGATGTCGAAGGACTCCCTGCGCGACCAACTGCGCGCGGGCGTGGTCGGCTTCAAGATCCACGAAGACTGGGGGGCGACTCCCGCCGTACTGGACGCGTGTCTCACCGTGTGCGAGGAGTCCGGCGTTCAGCTGGCGATCCACGCCGACACCCTGAACGAGGCCGGCTTCCTCCAGGACACCATCGACGCCATCAACGGCCGGTGCATCCATGCCTTCCATGTCGAAGGCGCGGGCGGCGGCCACGCCCCGGACATGATCGCCATGGCGTCTGAGCCCCGGGTGCTGCCCGCCTCCACCAACCCCACCCGGCCGTTGACGGTCAACACCGTCACCGAGCACGTCGACATGGTCATCGTGTGCCACCACCTCAACCCGGCCGTGAAAGAGGACCTGGCCTTCGCCGACTCCCGTATCCGGCCCTCGACCATGGCGGCGGAGGACATCCTGCACGACCTCGGCGCCATCTCGATCATGTCGTCGGACGCCCAGGCCATGGGCCGCATCGGCGAGATGATCATGCGCACCTGGCAGACCGCGCACGTGATGAAGCAGCGGCGGGGCCGGCTGCCAGGCGACTCGTCCGCCGACAACCACCGAGCCCGCCGGTACGTGGCCAAGTACACCATCAACCCGGCCATCGCCCACGGCATCGACCACGTCGTCGGCTCGGTGGAGATCGGGAAACTGGCCGACCTGGTGCTGTGGGAGCCGAAGTTCTTCGGCGTCAAACCGCATCTGGTGATCAAGGGCGGTCAGATCGCCTACGCCCAGATCGGCGACGCCAACGCCTCCATCCCCACACCCCAGCCGGTGCTGCCCCGCCGTATGCTCGGCGCCATCGGCCAGGCACCGGGCGGCAACTCGGTCAACTTCGTCTCCGAGCAGTTCGCCAATGACCTGCCGGGACTGCGCAAGGCGTTCGAGCCCATCCGCAGCACGCGGGAGCTGAGCAAAGCCGACATGCGGGAGAACAGCGCCACCCCGCGCATCGACGTGGACCCCAACAGCTTCAACGTGATCATCGAGGGCAGCGGCGGTACAACCGAGGAAGACGACGAAGTCGGGGATGTGCGGGTGTCGGTCGGTGACGACACCGTCGAGCCGCACTACTGCGACGAACTGCCCATGGCCCAGCGATACTTCCTGTTCTGATGAGCCGTACGGCACTGCTCATCCTGGCCGACGGCCGCTTCCCCTCCGGCGGCCACGCCCATTCCGGCGGGGTCGAGGCGGCCGTCGGCGCCGGACGCGTCCACGACATCGACACCCTGCGGCAGTTCTGCCGCGGACGGCTGCACACCACCGGCCTGGTGGCGGCGGGCCTGGCCGCGGCGGCAGCCGCCGGCTACGACCCGCTGCTCCTGGACGCCGCGGCCGACGCGCGCACGCCTTCACCCGCCCTGCGTCAGGCCGCCCGTCGACTCGGCCGGCAGTTGATGCGGGCAAGCCGCGCCGCCTGGCCGAGCCCCGAACTCGAAGCGCTGGCCGAGGCCCGGCCACGCGGCGCGCACCAACCGATCGTGCTGGGCCTGACCGCCCGCGCAGCGGGACTGACAGCGCTGGACGCGGCGCAGGCCGCCGCCCATGAATCCGTCAGCGGGCCGGTGAGCGCCGCCATACGCCTGCTCGGCCTCGACCCCTTCGACGCCACCGCCGTACTCGCCGGCCTGGCCGCCGACCTCGACCAGGTCGCCGGCCAGGCCGGCGAAGCCGCCGAACGCGTCCCGCGCGAAGGCTGCGACGCCCTGCCCGCCGCCTCGGCCGCCCTGCTCGACATCACCGCCGAACAGCACGCGGCCTGGCCCAGACGCCTGTTCGCCACCTGATCCCCGAAGGACACAGCACATGCACCTCCACCAGCCCGAATCCTCACCCCTTCGCCAGGGAGGCCGGTCGGGCGCCCTGCGCATCGGCGTGGGCGGCCCCGTCGGTTCCGGCAAGACGGCCACGGTCGCCGCGCTGTGCCGGCAACTGCGTGACACCCTGTCCATCGCCGTCGTCACCAACGACATCTACACCCGCGAAGACGCCGAAGCCCTGCTTCGCGAGGCCGTGCTGCCCGCCGAGCGGATCACCGCCGTCGAGACCGGCGCCTGCCCCCACACCGCCATCCGCGACGACATCTCCGCCAACCTCGCGGCCGTCGAGGACCTTGAGGACACCCTCGGCCGCCTCGACCTCGTACTGATCGAATCCGGCGGCGACAACCTCACCGCCACCTTCTCCAAGGGCCTGGTCGACCACCAGATCTTCGTCATCGACGTCGCCGGAGGCGACGACGTCCCGCGTAAGGGCGGCCCCGGCATCACCACCGCCGACCTGCTCGTCATCAACAAGACCGACCTCGCCCCGTATGTCGGCTCCGACCTGGAGACCATGGCTCGCGACGCCAAAGCCCAGCGCGGCGCGCTGCCCGTCATCCTGACCTCCGTCAAGGCCCACGACGGCGTACGGCCCATCTGCGACTGGCTGACCGAACGCCTGGCCGAGTGGGGCACTGTCCCGGCATGACCCTCGCACCAGCGACCCGGGGCGTACGGGCCACCGCCCGCATCCTGGCCACCGCCGACAGCGGCGTCTCCCTCCACGGCGACGGCCCCTTCGACCTGCGGCGCCTGCGCTCGGACGGACGCCGAGAGCGGATCTGCGTCGTCGGAGCCATGAGCGCACCCCACAACGGGGACCGGCTGGGCATCGAGGCGGTCGCGGGCCCCGGCACCTCCCTGCAGATCATCTCCGCCGCGGCCACCATCGCACTGCCCTCGACGGCGCCGGGGCACGCCGCCTACGACATCACCCTGACCGTCCAGGAGGGGGCGGAGCTGCACTGGCTCCCCGAACCGCTCATCTCCACCACCGGAAGCGACCTGCGCCAGACCACGCGCGTCGACCTCGCCCCCTCCGCGCGGCTCATCCTCCGCGAGGAGTACATCCTCGGCCGCGCCCACGAACCGCCGGGCCGTCTGGCCAGCCGCGTCACCATCCGCCGTGGCGGGCAAACCCTGTTCGACCAGCAGACCGCCTACGGGCCCGGCGTCCCCGCCTGGGACGGCCCCGCCGTTCTCCACGACAACCGCGCCGTCGGCCAACTACTCATCGTCGACCCCACGTTCGAGTCCCGACCGCTTCCGGTACGGCTCCTCGGCGACGACGGCGTCCTCACCCCGCTCGCCGGCCCCGGCGTACTCGCCACCGTCATCGCCCCCGACGCGTTACGCCTGCGCCACCACCTCGACAACGCGATCGAGGGCTTCCTTGGTGGGCTCCCCCAAGATGAAGCCGCCCGGTGAAGGGCTAGCGCCACCGTTCCGTGCGCTCGTCCCACCGGGAGCCGGGAGGCGGGGTGTCATCGTGGCGGTCGCTTCTCGGATGGGATTCCCCGAGCCACTGCCAGAAGATCCAGCCCGCCACCACCGGCACCCCCAGCACGATGAGCGAGAACTTCCAGCCGCCCGGCACGAAGATCGCCACCGCCACGGCGACGACGAACACCACCACAGCCGCCGCAAGACCAAGGCCGATCTTCTTCCAGAGCGACATGTAACCTCCTGAGATCGAGCCGGACGACGTAGCGGGTCGCCCGATTCGGTGATCTGGTGCAGCACCAGGGTGGCGCGGCGAGGTGCCGCCGATCAACCCCGTCCGCGTCGCGTCAAAGGGTGTACAGAGCCGTTGACGATCGCCGTATGACTACCCCAAACCGGGGCGGGGCCGCAGGTTTGAGTGGCTTCTGGGCTGGTCGTGGTGGTACAGAGTGGCTGGAATCACCCCAAATGTCATACCGGGTGTGTCTGGCCCGTTCTTTCGCGTGCACCGTACGGTCACTCAAACGAGTCGCCCGACACGCGCGGAAGATCCTGGAGCCCCCCATGCCAACCCTTGCCATCAGAAACGTGATGCTCCTGGACGGGACCGGCGCCGCCGCCCGTGCCGACTCGTCGGCGCACGTGACCGATGGGCGGATCAGTTGGGTCGGTGACGCGGGCGCGGAGCCGCAGGAGGTGAAGGTCGACCAGGTCGTCGACGGCGCCGGCCGTACCCTGCTGCCCGGGTTCATCGACAGTCACGTCCACCTGTGCGCCGACCCTGAGCGACCGGGGCGTTACGAACCCCTGCGGGTCAGCGCCGAGCGCCTCGCCATGGAGGTGCTCGGCCATGCGCAGGACGCCCTGCGGGGCGGGGTCACGACCGTCGCCGACTGCGGTGGCCGCGGCTACGTCACCCTCGACGTGCGCGACGCGATCCTCGCCGGTACGGTCCTCGGCCCGCGCATCATGACCACCGGCCTCGGCATCTCGATCACCGGCGGGCACTTCCACTGGTACTCGATCGAGGCCGACGACGTCGCCGAACTGCGCAAGGCCACCCGGACGCTCGTCAAGCGCGGTGTCGACTTCATCAAGCTCTTCGGCACCGGCGGCGGGTCGACGATGGGCTCGAACCCGGCCCTCGCGCAGTACACCGTCGAGGAGTTCCGTACCGTCATCGAGGAGGCCGAGCGCGGCGGGATCCGGGTCACCACCCACGTCCACGGCACCCCCGGCATCCGCAACGCCGTCGAGGCCGGGATCCACCGCCTGGAGCACGTCCAGTTCTTCGACAGCGAGGGGGACATCCGCTTCGACGCCGAACTGGCTCAGCGGATCGTCGACGCCGGCATCCCGGTGAGTCTCGGGATGGCCAAGCGATGGCGTACCGAGCAGGCCATCGACGGGTTCCTCACGCCGCGTCAACTCCAGCAGCGGGATCTGCGCGACAAGCGCGTGCAGGTGCTGCGCAACTTCCGCGAGGCGGGCGTCAAGCTGGTGGCGAGTACGGACGCCGGTATGACGATGACGCCCTTCGACGACCTGCCGTACCTGATGTCGTTCCTGGCCTCCGAGATCGCGATGACGATTCCCGAGGTGGTCCACTCGGTCACCGGCCGGGCCGCCACGGCGCTCGGGATCGACGCGGACCACGGGACGATCGAGGTCGGCAAGGTCGCCGACCTGGTCCTGGCCGACGGTGACGTCTCGGCCGGCCTCAAGCCACTCTTCGGTGAGCTCGACGTCTTCCGCGCCGGGCGTCAGCTCGTCCACCGTGGCCGGCTCACCGGGCCCCCCACCCGCCACGCGGCGAACTCCGCAGATCAGGAGGCATCCTGATGACCAAAGCCCCCCGAATCCTCAGCCTGGCGCTGGTCGCGCTCGCCGGAGCGGCGATCATCGGCTCGCTGCAGCGTGACGTCTGGACCGATCTCGGTCCCGGCCCGGGCTTCTTCCCCCTCGTCGTCGGCGGTCTCCTGCTGGTGCTCTCGGTGGCGCTGACCGTGGAGCTGGTGCGCCACCCTGACGACGACTCCCGTGAACTCGCCACGGATGGGCGGCCCCCCGCGCCCGTCCGTGGCGGCACCGCGGACCCGGAGGAGAAGCCGCGCACCCGCCTCGGGAACGTTCCCGGCCCGATCCTCGTCGTATCGGCGCTCGTCGTGGCGCTGATGCTGATGAACGTCCTCGGCTTCCGGATCTCGATCGCCCTGCTGGTGCTCTTCGTGCTGGCGGTCGTCGAGCGGATGCGCCTCCTCCACGCCGCAGGGCTGGCGCT
This sequence comes from Nonomuraea sp. NPDC046570, assembly GCF_040645915.1. Lineage (NCBI taxonomy): Bacteria > Bacillati > Actinomycetota > Actinomycetes > Streptosporangiales > Streptosporangiaceae > Nonomuraea > Nonomuraea sp. NPDC046570. The sequence continues at coordinate 91,618 of NZ_JBEYZF010000029.1, forward strand.
GGCGATCAGCTTCGGCTCGTTCTACCTCTTCGCCGACCTGCTGGACGTCCAGCTTCAGGTCAGCGGCTGGGGGTTGTGATCCATGGAGTCTCTCGGTTACCTCGTCGAGGGTCTCGGGACGGCGCTGCAGCCGTACAACCTGCTGTTCGCGCTGATCGGCTGCCTGATCGGCACCGCGGTGGGTGTGCTGCCCGGTGTCGGGCCGACGGCCGCGACGGCGATGCTCATCCCGATGACCATCGCGCTCGACCCGATCGCCGCGATCATCATGCTCTCCGCGATCTACTACGGCGCGCAGTACGGCGGCACGATCACCTCGGTGCTGATCAACACTCCGGGTGAGGTCGCCTCAGCGGTGACCTGCATCGACGGCTACCAGATGGCCAAGAGAGGGCGGGCCGCCACCGCGCTCGCCGTCTCGGCGGTCGGCTCGTTCATCGGTGGCACGATCGCCAGTTTCGGGCTGGTGCTGCTCGCCATCCCGCTGACGAGCATGGCCCTGAAGTTCGGTCCGCCGGAGTTCTTCGCCCTGATGGTCTTCGGGCTCACCCTCGTCGTCGGGCTCGGCGGCAAGTCTCTCAAGCGGGCAGTGATCGCGGCCTGCTTGGGTCTTCTCATCGGCCTGGTCGGCATCGACCCGGTCGCGGGCGAGCCCCGTTTCACCTTCGGCATGCCCGAGCTGCTCGACGGCCTGGACTTCGTGCCGGTCCTGATGGGGTTGTTCGGCGTCAGCGAGATCCTGCTCAACCTCAGCGGCGGGGGCGGCGCGAAGGGTCCGCAGCGGGTCGCGAAGCGTACGGAATGGCGGGTGATCGGCAGGGCGATGCCGGCCATCGGCCGCGGCACCGGTCTGGGCTTCCTGCTCGGCCTGGTCCCCGGGATCGGCGCGGCGGTCCCCACCTACCTGTCGTACGCCCTGGAACGCAAGGTTTCCCGGCATCCCGAGCGCTTCGGCCAGGGGGCCGTGGAAGGCGTCGCCGGTCCGGAGACCGCGAACAACTCCTACGCCAGCGCGTCGATGATCCCGCTGTTCACGCTCGGCATCCCCGGCTCAGCCACCCTCGCGGTGCTGATGGGCGCCTTCCTGATGAACGGCCTGAGCCCGGGCCCGCTGCTGTTCAGCGAGCACCCGGACTTCGCCTGGGCGGTCATCGCGAGCTTCTACGTCGGCAACATCATCCTGATCGTGCTGAACCTGCCGTTGATCCCGATGTGGGTGCAGATCCTGAAGGTGCCCTACAAGGTGCTCTACCCGCTCATCCTGGTCATGGCCGTCGTCGGCTCGATCGCCCTGCGCGGTGAGGTCTTCGACGCCGGGGTCATGCTCTTCTTCGGCCTCGTCGGCGTCGCCTGCCGCAGGCTCGACATCCCGCTCGCGCCGATCTCGCTCACGCTGATCCTCGGCCCGATGATCGAGAAGAGCCTCCGGCAGAGCCTCTCCCTGTCCCAGGGGGACTTCTCCATCTTCTTCAACCGCCCGATCTCGCTGACCCTGATGGTCCTCAGCGTCGTCGTGATCGGCGTCTTCGCACTGAACCTGGTGCGCGGCGACAGCCGCGTCGAGAGTGAGGCCTGAACCGATGACTGAGTTGGCGGCGTTGTCGTTGGCCCGGGTGGCGGAGTTGATCCGTGACCGGGAGGTGTCTCCGGTCGAGGTCACCACCAGCGCGTTGGAGCGTATTGACCGGCTCGACGGCGTCATCGGTGCTTTCGTCACCGTGGTTGCCGATCACGCCTTGGCCTCGGCTCGTAGTGCTGAGCGTGAGATCGCGGCGGGCCTCTATCGCGGGCCTTTG
>NZ_JBEYZF010000030.1:0-91566 GCF_040645915.1 Nonomuraea sp. NPDC046570
GATTGAGCGAGCCGTCGAGCGGCTTCAGGCAACGCCCGCAATTGTCCGCAGCTTCTTCCAGGATCGAGACCTGCTCTACATCACGCGGCCAGTGACCGAGCTACGGTCCAGTAGCCCAGTTTCTCCTTAGTAAATCCTTCCGCTGACCACATCTCCTGAGCAGCAAAAGCGCCCCAAGGCTTGACGACCTTGGGGTGCTTTCCGTACCTCTCTGTGTACTGCCTTTTCGCTAGAGGATGTCCTTAACCTTGCTTAGTAGCGAGTCGAGGAACATCCCCCAATAGTCACGGAGCGGCTCGTACTGCTCCTGCGGGTCCTCGTGCATCGACTCTGCCTTGCCGTAAGCGATGAGCAACAGAGTGAGGGCTTCCACCGCGCGGCGGGCACTCTTCTGCGCCTGTGCCGGGCTGACAGATTCAGCGCTGGCATTGGCAACCTCCGACAACGGCTCCCACATTTCCCGGTAGAACCGGTGACGGGTGTTGAGGCGGATGAGGACCTTGCCTCCCACATGCTGGATGTCTACGAATTGCTTGCCAGGGAAACTGACCGACTCCATGACAAAGGGTAGGTCCTTCACTTGTTCGGTGTACTCAGCCTTCGTCTGCTCGTCGGCCTCCGGTCCGAGGACGTCGAGGGCGAGCTCTTCGAGAGCTTGCTGGGAATCCGCCTGGCTCTTCGCGCGTGGGGTTGGCATGGTCCGGTTCGCCTCGGCCACTGCCTGTGTAATATCCCGGTGTTCTCCGACATGATCCTTGCGTTCCTGAGCGACCCGTCCCCATCGCTCGTCGAGCCTAGTTCTGGCTGTCTTGACGTGGCGATTCAGGAGCGTGCGCAATTTGTCCCGAAGCTCATCGTGCGGCTCGAAGCCGCGCTTGACATTGCGGACCCCGAAGTAGGCGTCCAGCTCAGGGGTGAAGGAGACCTCGATGCCGATGAATCGGTCCGGGTCGTCTACCCGGCGTCCGAAAATCATCGGAACGTTGGTGTAGCTGATCTCGCGGTTCAGCCGCATAAAGCTGATGCACCCCTCGTTTTCCGGGACGCGCAGCTTCTTGGCGAAGTCATCTCCACCCATGCCCCGCTTGCGGGTCACGGCCTTCGGGTAGAGGGTCACCTTCAGGGATGCCTCGTGGCCGCCGATCTTGATCGGCTCGGTAGCGATTACCTCAGCGTCGAAGTCTCCTTCAGTGACAGTGAGTCCGATCTTTCCTCCCTCGCCGTTGAGGTAATAATCTCGGATCACACTCTCGGCCCAAGTACTCCGCATCTTAAAGAGCGGATCGTGGGGAAGTAGCCGAGTGGTGTTAATTTCGATGTTTCGACCATCGTTAAGGAAGACCCGGAAGATACGAGAGATCTCTTTCTCAACCTCTAGGCGGAGGTTGTTAAAGTCCTTGGCTCGCCGTCCCTCCTCCAGTCGGTCGACCTTCGACCACATCACAAGCGTGCCGGTTTCCTTGGGGAGAAGCTCCTGTAGGTCGCTTGGCACGGGCTTCTCGGTAGGGGCATCAACACCGATGGCCTCGCCGTTGCCGCTCTTCTCCTCCTCAAGTGCCTCATCGAGGTCGAAGTAGACATGCTTCCAGGGCGTTTCAGAGCTCGTACGAGACCAGATCTCGATGCGCTTACCGAAATTGAGTGCCGAGAGCTTCGCCCCAACCCCGTACTTGCCGATGGTGTCGGTCCGCATGTACCGCGTCGAGTACCCGATCTGCGGATAGTGGTGGAGGACGTCCTCGTCCATGCCCGTGCCATCGTCGGCGAAGATGATCCGGTGGACGTGGCTCTTCTTGGAGCGTCCCGTGGGGGTGACCTCATCCATGCGGATGATGATGTTGTTGGCGCTCGCTTCGAGTGCGTTATCGATCACTTCGCCCATCGCTGCGGCCAGGCTGTATCCGGAGTCGCGAAGCGACTGTAGTGCCTGACCGGTCAGAACGACGGGTACTCTTCCAGCTGTCATTTCTCCTCCTGGGAGACTCGTGATCGTGTTTGCGATGTCATGTGAGGTTCTGCGGCGTCAACGCCCGAGCGAGAGCACGGCCAGTGTGGCGGGCGCAAAACAGGCAGCTACTCCTTGTTGCGACAGGTGCAGCCGGATGGATTTGGTTGATCAGCTCGTCGCGGTGACGGTGAAATAGGTAGGCCTCAAGGGCGTACGCTGCGTTGATCGTGGGTGTGAACTCCCAGATGACGTGCGTAGCGACCGACATATAGTTGTGACCTGCCAGCCTCTTTCGTAAGCAGCGGTCAGAGCGGCCAACGTAAATCGGAGCCCGTTCCTGCAACAGCATGTAAACCCCAGTGCGTTGCGCCGGAATCATCGTGCGCATCACAGCCGGAACCAACCGGAACGCAAGGCGGCGTCCCGGTGAGAATGTGGACAGGCTGGTGTCGCCGTACTCGCTCGATATCACGTCGATCATCCGGCCTGCTGAGTCCAGGCGACCGCGTGCTTTTTAAGAGTCGCCCAGGTGCGGTAGGCGGTTGCCTTCGAGATCCCGACGGCAAGTCCGGCCTCCGTGGGGCGTCGGCCGGTCATGAGGTGCTCGAGGAAGGTGACGCCGTGGTTGCCGAGGCCGGCGGCCACATTTGTCAGATGCTGGTGAAGCTCAGTCGCTTCTGCGTCCTCTTCGACGGTGCCCGTGGCAACCACGTCGATCGAGTTGTCGGCCAGGCAGATGTCTACGTCCCCGCAGTAGCGCAGCAAACTCGCACAAGCCCGGCGCCCGGACCGGTCGTGGGCGTAGGTCGCGTTCCGAAGGACATTCTTGTAGAGATAGTCAGGGTCCTGCTGTGTGCGCCGATCGCTCAACGCGAGGTCGATCGCTCGCTCGATGATCTGCTCGTCGCGTGATCCCGGTCGCACCTTGCTACGGCGAGCCTGGAGTTTGGCGACGACGACCCACCGTGTGGGCATAGACGTACGGTCCATGGGGGTTCCCTTCCGGTGCCTAGCGGCATTTTTAGCTCACTAGGCCCACATTCAGTTGTGCTACGGCTGTCCTTTGGCTCCTGCGGTCCACTGGATCCGCGGGAGCATCAGCTACCGGCATCGTAATTCATGCCGGGGACACTTTGACGGTTACTTCGCGACCGTCTACTCACATTGGCACCGCAGGACCTCTCTTCGTCTCAACGGGTGCGAACATTTCTGTTTCCCCAGGCTGCGTCGATGGAGCTTGACGTGTTACTGCCATGAGCCTCTCGGCGATCGGCCGCGTTCTGGATCGCTAGCGTCCGAAAAACTAATTTATAGTCTCTATATTGTTATTCATGCCGTTTTGTCCCCAATAAGGGCTCGGTGTGAAGCCAGGCGTTACCTCGTGACCCTCAGGTTCCAGGCCAGCCTGACGGCGTAGGGGTTAGATCAGCTGGTCGACCAGCTCTGCACCTGGCCCTAACTCCTGCCCATGGGTTGACGTGGATCGACGGGCTCACAAGAAAGTGCGTCACGGTAGCTGCACGATCAACATGCACATCCCAATCGCCGCGGACGCAAGCCCCAACGGCGAGCAAGATCCTCAACGAGGTGATCGCGTGACTACTACGCCGGACTGGTCGACGCGATCAGCTCCGTGCTGCCGGAGGCTCCTTGGCAGCGGTCATCCGTCAACGACGATGGCGGCGAGAGGGTTTCACTGGCTCACCTTCACTTTCGAATCCAACGGATATCGTCGACCAGTGTCGACATGGAGTACTTGGGCGAGGCCAGCGGCATCCTCGGCCCAGTCCGTCACATCCACTAACCGACGCACCACCCCTGCGATGCCCTCCCATCAGAGCAGGTCAGGGGTACATCCGTTAGGTTGCCGGCCAGTACTACCGGGCCCCGGGCAGGGAGCAATCTAGGTTTTCCAGAAGGTGGAGCAGGGTGTTTATACAGATGGGGGGATGTCAGTCTTCTTTGTCTGGCTCGGCCAGGATAGCGGCACAGAGGAACCTGAACGCGGCGACTAAGCCTCCCCTCGTAACGTGGAGACCTGACCCTAAGGGGGAGGTCGGGGTCTCCGTCCCTGGTAAGTATGTATGAGCCCCGTGACGTCAGTGCGGACACGATGAACGCTATGAAGCGGGCGGCGGTTAAGACGTCCGGATTCTCCGTTCCTCTCGGTAAACGATCGAGGTGCGTCGCCAGTGCCAGACCGTGCGAACCCAGGAAAATCGGCCAAGGGCCAACTCTCGGGAATCGGTATTCCCGCTTGCTGCGGCTGGTGACATGTTTTTAACGGCATCTCACCTCGACTGTGGCGCGGAGTTCGACACGTTTCCGCAGGTCGAGTGACGCTTACCCTGCTCGACCTCGGCGAACGGGGATGGGGTACTCTCCGACCGCACATGAGATCAACTCGGAGCGGGGTCCGGCGCCGGTGCTCCTCCCAAAGTGCGTCAATTACGGCGAGCTCGGCGGTGATGACCTGGGCGCTCTAGAGGCGCCGACAGCCGGTCCGGGCGATGGGGTCCCGGACCTGACCGATCGTGTTGTCAGCGGTTGCTGATCCACCAGATGATCACGGTCACGGTGGTGGCGCCTGCGGCGTAGGCCACGCCGCGTACGGCGGCGAACAGCGCGGCGCGCGCTAGGCGCCGGGCGATGTTCCGGCGTACCCGCCGGGTGGGCGCGGCCGAAGGCTGAGTGGGGGTGGTCATCGGGCTCTCCTTTATCGGGGTGGATCGATGACCAAAGAATCTGGGCGGCGGCCGTTCGCCTTCGAGACGCAACGATGATCCTGTTTCCCTGACCTGGTTAGGACCGATGGTGTGTGCTGGCGGTGAACAAAACCGAACAGCAGAAAAGGCCGTGATGAGCGCGATCGACCCCCGGCAGATCCATACGCGCCACGACCTCACCCAGCTGTTGGCCCAGTTGTTTCGCGCAGGTGGGTGGAGTATCCATCGCCTCGCCGGCAAAGCCGGGTTGAGCACGGCGACCGTGCAGGCCATCCTCAAGGACGACGTCTTGCCGCAGGCCAAGACGCTGGGCGCGTTTGTGCGCGCCTGCGGGCAGGATCCCGCGCCATGGGTGGAGGCGCGGGGGCGCGTCATCGGCAGTGAACAGCGGGCCGAGCAGGCCGGGCCGGTATATCTGCCCTACCGCAGCGCAACCTTCGTCGGCCGCGGCCCAGTACTAGCCCGCCTAACCGCAGCCCTGCCTGCACCGGGCGCGGCAGGTATGGCCGCGGGAACGGGCGGGGTTGTGGTGGCCGTGCATGGCCTGGGCGGGATCGGCAAGAGCACCCTGGCCGCGCACTGGGCCGCCACCCATCTGGCGGAGCACACCCTGACCTGGTGGATCACCGCCGACACCCCGGCCGGCGTCGAGCAAGGCCTGGCCGATCTCTCGGTCGCTGTGATGCCGGAGCTGGCTGGGCAACCGCTGGAGGCATTGACCGCGCAGGCGGTGCGGTGGCTGGCCAGTTACACCACCTGGCTGCTGATCTTGGACAATGTCACCGCTCCTGCCCACATCCAACCCTTACTGGCGCGCGCTCCTACGGGCCGGTTTCTGATCACCAGTCGGCTGTCCACCGGCTGGCATCAGCTCACGTCCGCGGTGGTGCGCCTGGGCGTGTTGGAAGAAGACGAGGCGCTGGACCTGCTGACCGCCATCGCCGCCATGGGCCGGCCCGGCGCGCGTCTGCAGGGGGCCGCGCGATTGTGCGCAGAGTTGGGCTACCTTCCGCTGGCGATCGAGCAGGTCGGCGCCTACCTTCACCAGAGCGGCCTAACCCCTTTGGCCTATCTGGATCTGCTGGCCGGCAATCCTGCGGTGATCTACGACCAGGCTGCTGAGGGCGCTGACGCCGAGCGCACCATCGCCCGCATCTGGCGCGCCACCCTGGATCGGCTGAGCGACACCCCACTGGCCGGGCAGGTGCTGCGGATCCTGGGTTGGTACGCCTCCGAGGCCATCCCGCGCACTCTGCTGGAGGAGGTGGGCGAGCCGGCTCTGGTGCAACAGGCGATCGGCCGACTGGCCGCCTACAACATGATCACCGTGGCCGACGACGACACCCTGAGCCTGCACCGCCTGGTCCAAGCCGTCGCGCGAACTCCCGACCCTCATGACCCGCACCGCGCCGAGACCGACATCCAAGCCGCCCACCACCAGGCCATCGATCTGCTGGATGACGCAATCCCCGCCGACCCGGAGGAGCCAGCCGGCTGGCCGCAGTGGCGAATTTTGCTGCCCCATATCACCGCCCTCACCGCCCACCCCGACACCACCGATACCCTCGCGCACCTGCTCCATGGGAGCGGGCTCTTCTTGCTTGGCCAAGGCGCCATCACCCAGGCGATCAACCACCTCCAGCGCGCCCACACCGCATCCGCGCAAAATTTAGGCGCCGACCACCCCTCCACGCGGACCTCTCGCAACGACCTGGCCTACGCCTACCGGGCCGCGGGAGACCTGGAACGAGCGATCCCCCTATTCGAACGCGCTCTCGCCGACTCCGAGCGGATTCTGGGCACTGACCACCCCAACACGCTGGGCTCCCGCAACAACCTGGCCGGTGCCTACCAGGATGCGGGAGACCTGGAACGAGCAATCCCCCTCTTCGAACGCACCCTCCCCGATTACGAGCGGATCCTGGGCGCTGACCACCCCAACACGCTGACCTCTCGCAACAACCTGGCCTACGCCTACCAGGACGCGGGAGACCTGGAACGAGCAGTTCCTCTGCACGAACGCACCCTCGCCGACTCCGAGCGGATTCTGGGCACTGACCACCCCAACACGCTGGGCTTTCGCAATAACCTAGCTGGCGCCTACCTGGCCACGGGAGACCTGGAACGAGCGATCTCCCTCCTCGAACGCACCCTCGTCGACTGCAAGCGAGTCCTGGGCACCGACCACCCTGAGACGAAACGTGTACGAGCCAACCTGTCAGCCCTGCAATAGATCGCATCCAGGCGTATACCTACCCGAGGGCGCAACAACCTCGGGGAACAACGGAACAACCTTCATCGGCAATATTGATCTTGCAGCTCTAGGTGGCGGTCGTCGTCGGATTAGCTTGAGGCCGGGCTTGACCTTCAAAAACGATCATTCATTGACGATCATGGTTGAAGTCGTCTGAAGGCTCCGAAAACCTCAGGTCTGCAACAACCCTCCAGCACCGTTTTCTGAGAAAACCCAGAGGTGGCTACGCTTCTGGAAGTCTCCGAGCTGCTCGTCGCCAAACCGGCTGCCCCTCCGGTATCAAGATCGGTTACGCTCAGGTCTCCGCTGGCGGCCAGAACCTGGAACGGCAACTGGACGCGCTGAAGACGGCCAGACGCCGGCGGGTGTTCGCCGAGAAGAAATCCGGCGTGGACCGGGCTAAGCTCGCCACGGCGCTGGAGTTCATGCAGCTCGGCGACCCCCTCGTTGCGCCGAGCCTGAACCGGCTCTCGCGCTCCCCGCAGGAACTCATCACCACGGTGGTCGAACTACGCTGGCGCGAGATCGGCTTCACTTCCCTGCACGAGAGCTTGGACATCACCACGCCGGGCGGGTGCCTGGTCTTCCACGTCTTCGCCACACTCGCCGAGTTCATCCGCGAACTCATCATCTCCGGTACCTGCGAAGACCTGGCCACCGCCCGTGGCCGCGGCCGTCGCTGCCTTGTCGGCCTGGGAGCTGCGGCGCGAGCCACTCAATCACGAGGAGCCCACCCGAACCCCTGGGAATATCTACGAGCTCGTATGCCGGTACAGCGGTGAATCGACGCTGTCACCGCTTGCCCCGCTGCGCCGTGATCTCGAAGCGGTCATGGAGGTCACGGAGCACTGGGCGTTTCCGGCCCTCGTGGTCCTGCTCGGCCTCATGGCGTGTCTCGGCCACAGGGACCCCGGGGTGACGGGCCGGCGGGTGGCGGGGCTCCTCGTCCTGATCGCGGTCATCGAACCTCTCGCCTCGTTGTACAGCTATCGGAAAAGTTGCGATGAGACGATCCCGCTGTTCAGCGCAGGCTGGTTCAGAGGGGCAGCCGGTGGGTGGGGGATCACCCAGCTGTGTCTCCTGGTGGCTGCGGCGCTGGTGTTCGCCGCGTCGCGGGCGATGCGGTCCGTCACCGCGGACGAGCCGGGTGAGTCACAGGCCGGGATGGTGTGGCGTCGTCCGGTGGCGGCACTGGTCGACTATTTGATCGTTGTTGCGGTCCTCAGCGCTGTCGTGGGGCGGCCTGGCCCCTGATCGGCATGATCTTCAAGGTCCGCATGGGAGCCGGGCTTCTGGAGTGGGCCGACGCGTACGTGTTCCGGAGCAGCGTGAAGCCTGCGGGACTGGCCGTCCTGGCCGGGCTGTTCCTTTACTTCTGGGTGCAGCACGCTCTGTGGGGGCGGACGTTGGGCAAGCGGCTGCTGGGTGTCCGGGTCATCGCCGTGCGGACGGGTGGACGGCTGGGCGCGGGCAGGACCGCGCTTCGCACGCTGGTCTTCCCCCTGCTCGTCTTCGTCCCCGACGTCGGGCTGTGGTGTCTCCTCGCGGGTGGGCTGTGGATGCTCCTCGATCCCGAAGGCCGGGTTCTTCATGACCGCTGGCTGGGCGCCGCGGTGGTACGCGACCGGGTGAAGAACGCTCAGCTGCAGACCTGGCCCGACATCATCTGCGTGATCTTGCTAACGCGGATGCTAACAATGACCCTGGACGGTTGTGGATGACCCTGGACTGAGGAGCCCCGTAAACTCCGCCCGATTAGGCCTGGAAGACGGCGGTGGACGATCCTGGACGGTCGTGTTCTAACTCGTAATGAAGGGGTCTCGGGTTCGAATCCCGAAGGCGGCTCCAGGTCAAAGGGCCCTCGCGAAGATCGCGGGGGCCCTTTTGCTAACAGGCGTCCGTGATCGGCTTGGGGTGGGCGATTACGACGTATCTCTCGTCATGGATCGGGCGGCCCCATAGCGTCGGATCGGTGAGTTGTTCGGTGTGGACCACGTTGGCTAGCGGCTCAAGCGCTTCGATCAGCCGGGTGGCAGGCACGCCGCCGAGCCAGGGCAGTGGCGGAGAGCCGGGCGTGTATGTGGCGAGGGCTGCCAGCGTCCTTCCACCAGCAGCAGGCGCCCGTTCGGGCGTAGCAGGCTCAATCAGTGGCCAAGTGCTCTTGCTGGAGCCGGGAGTGTCCACTCGAGGTGACGGACAAGGACCACGTCGAACGGCCGGCCTGCGACGGCGGGCGGATTGCTCGCATCACCTACCATCAACTGCACGTCGAAGCCCGATGACGTCGACTTCACGCCTGATCTTTTGAGATGGTGTGGATCCTGAGGCGCGAGGGGAGTCGACGGGTAACGTGGGGGCATGAGCGCGCAGCCTGTCCATGATCCTCGGTACGATCCGGAAGCGATCCTCCGGGCTCTGCCGGAGAAGTGGCGTCCGGTGTTCCTGGCCCAGTATCACGAGGCGTGGGAGGCAGCGCGTGAGCCAGGTGAGTACCATCGCCTGCCTGAGGTCCTCAATCTGTGGTGGCTGAACTCGATCGCGTTTTCCGATCCCACGTACGATCAGCGTGCTGAGGAGGCAGCCCGGGGCGCTGGCGAGGTCGTGGCGCTTGAGGAGGCTATTCCCGATTGGGACGAGCGTCTGGCTCGAGTGCGGCGTACGTGAGCTTTCGCGCGGTTCTGTCTACCTCGGCGTTGGCGAGGATGAAGGACTTCCCCGATGCTGCGCTGACGGCTCTGGTTGAGCGGACGGCCGATCTGCTGGTGGAGCCATGGGATGCGCAGGTGCTGTATCCCGGACGTACGGACTATAGGCAGGCCACCTTCGGTGATTACGGCCTGCTTCACTTCCACGTCGATGAAGAGGCTGAGCTGATCACCATCTATGACTTGGTCTGGGCCGGCTGATCGGCCGGTTTGCTGAGTGACAAAGTGAGTGACGATCGAGGCGTACGCGCTCGGACGTTCGCTTACTTCTGGGGGAGCCGAAGGATGCGCAGCGCCACCGGCGGGTGGATGTCGAGGACGGCGAGGAGCGAAGCGCAGGTGTGCCGGTTGGTGGGCGTCGCCGACGAGCCACCTGCCCTTCCTACGGATCAGAAGGTTCAAGGTTCGCGTCCTCTCGAAGGTCCGCTTCCAGGTGGCGTCTGGAAGCGGAGCTATGTTGTTTGTTCTGCGGGGCGGGGGGTGCGGAAGAGGAGGGCCAGGCTTGCCGAGTGTAAGAGGAGGATGGCAATGCCTGTGGTGGATATCGCGGGCTCGTTCCACCAGGGGGCTTCGATTTCAGTGGCCACGTAATTGTGGAACAGGCTTGTGTCGCTGTAATGCAGGGCGGATTCCAGCAAGGCTGCTGTGTAGGGCAGTCCGAGGATTCCAGCCATCATGCCGGCCCATAACCGTGCGCGCCCGTGGCCGAGCAGCAGGATCAGGCCCCCGACCACGACAGGGATGGCCGGGATCGCGAGGTACTTGATGTGGGCCTGCATGTCGAGGAGGAAGGCTCTGGGGAGGAGGTCTGGTTCGCCGCGCTCGTTGATCAGGCCGGCCAGACAGCCGACATAGTTCACTACGGCGTAGATCAGGAGCAAGGCCGGGGTGAGTAACATCAGCACGGCTGCCTGGCGGGGTGGGCTCGCCCACAGGGGTGGGGGTTTCTGCTCGACGGGTTGTTTCTGCTGATGCCTGATCAACCATGACACTCCGTGGCTGCCGGTCAGCAGGACGAGGCCCTGTACCTGTGCGACTGCGCCGGCCACGAGCAGGACGCTGCGGAGGGGGCCGTACCAACCGGGCTGACTCAGATCGATCACGTGCGGCAGTTCCCCGCTGTCGGTCACGATCAAGAAGGTGGACGACTGCTCGAGGAATACCTGCCAGAGCAGGGCCACATAGACGACGGTCAGTCCGGCGACCACCGCGAGGAGGAGCGTGGGCCGGCGTGGGCCACGCCGTACCTTCCATGCGGTCACGCCGAACGCGGCGGTGGCCACCGCGGTGAATATGCCCAACCCGAGTAGCTGGTCACGGAGGTTCATGCTGGACTGGCTTGCCGCAGAGCGCCACATCGCCGCCGAGATCTCCCGCGGATCCTGGTAGTCCGGCAGGGTGAGTGAGGTTCGTGCGTAGGCGAGCAGCGTGATCAGTGCCATCACGGTTCCGGTCAGGGTCGGGGAAAGGATCAAGATGGTCGCGATTCTGATCTTTCGCGGGGTAGCCTCCATGTGATCTTCGACGTGACGGAGCTCACCCGGCGTTCCTTCCTCAATGGATCGCCACCCGTTTCAGCCACCCTTCAGCGGGGGGCGAGGCATGGCGCTGATCCTGGTGCCTGCTGTACAGCGCATAAGTGCAGCAACCCCCGTCACACGGCAGCAGCACCCTCCCGACCGGCAGTGCAGGCCCCTTGAGCGCGGCGGCTGGGTGGTGCTGCGGGGCTGGTTGAGCAGGATCTGTTCGGGCTTGAACCTCTTTGGTGTTCGGAGCGTCAGATACAGGCAAAGCGCTGTGACTTCTGAGCTTTGAGAGGTAGATGTTGTGTTAGGTCGGACATTCCTATCGACGGTCATGCTGGTGGCCGCCGCGTTCAGTGTTGAGGGGGCTGCGGCGAGTGCCGATGCCCGCCCGATCGGTGCGGTGCCCGCCACCGTAGTGACGCGCACCGCCGTCGCGGATGACGAGCCCAAGTGCGTCCGTGTCAAGGGCGCGGAAGCGTGTGTGGGATCGGACGACAGTGACCGGCCGGGGATCTCGGTCGAGGACACGGCGAGCGACCACCTCCATCCCGCGGTCGAGTACTACCTGAACGGCTACCTGGGCACGAAGTACGTCATCCACAACCTCGCGGGCGAGGGTGAGGTCCGGGGGACGGGCGAGGTCGGCGAGGTCGTCACGTTCAGGGCTGCGGTGTACAGGGGCAACCGTCGGGTCAAGGCCGGCCGATGGATGACTGCCCGCAATGTCACCAAGTACCCCGTCAAGCGGGAGACCCGAGTCACCCCGGGGACCGCGCGGGCCCGCGCTGACGTCTGTACCTCGACGAAGGGCGCTGCCAGTCTGTGCTTCGCTGAGAAGACCACGTTCGTCTTCGCGTGTGACACGGGTTCCGACAAGCATCAGGCTCGTGCGGAGTACTTCGTGGGGGGTGACCCGACGGCGCGGTTCGAGATCCATCAGCTGGCGGGGGTCAACACCTGCGGGAAGGCCGTACACGGGGACCTGGCCATCAGCAAGTTCCGCGCTTCGGTGTTCAACCACAACAAGCGGGTCGCCACCAGGTTGTACAAGTACCACTGAGCCTCAGCGAGGCTCCGTTCCAGGGACGAGGGGGACGAAGCGGGCGAAGGTCAAGGATTCCTGCTCGGCCAGCCGCCCGTCACGCTTGTGGAACAGGACGACGACCTCGGCCCACCCGGAGAGCAGCGGCATGACCAGCCGTCCCCCCTCGGCCACCTGCTCGGCCAGGGGATCCGGCACGCGCTTGCCGACGGCCGACACCACGACACCCTGGTACGGCGCATGCTCCGCCAGTCCCTTCATACCGTCGCCCACCACCACGGTCGCGTTCTCGATGCCCGCGGCCCTCAGATTCTGGCGGGCCCGTTCGGCCAGGTCCGGCCAGCGCTCCACGGAGTAGACGTGGCGGGTGAGCCGGGACAGCAGGGCGGTCTGGTAGCCGTACCCGGTGCCGATCTCCAGGGCGATCGCGTCCTCGGGGAGTCGCAGGCTCGACAGCATGAGCGCGATCAGGGAGGGCTGCGACGTCGTCTGGTTGTGCGCGATCGGGACGGGGCGGTCGTCGTACGCGCGGGCGGCGTACTCCGGGGGGACGAACATCTCGCGCGGCGTCAGCTCGATGGCGTGAAGGACGCGGTCGTCGTTCACGCCCGAACGGCGGATGTCCCGGATCAGCCGGGCGTTCGACCTCATCATGGTGGCGGGCAATCGTGTATATCCTCCGCCTACCCGGCGGCAAAAGGTGGAAAACCGCAGGTCAGGCCCCCAGATCTCGGGCCACGTTGTCGAGGCGGTTCGCCAGCAGGTCGAGTTGCTGGTCGCTGGTGTCGGCCTGCGGCGGCAGGTCCGTGCGACGCGCGATCACCAGGTGGCGATGTGCCTCGTCCAGTTCCCCCTCCGGACGGACGACGCACTCTCCTTGGACGTACACCAATACCGCGTCCGGCTCCGGCGCTTCCATCAGTCGCCGAACGCACTCCCGGTCGACGAGCAGCACGGCCGACACCCCCCTCATCGGTAAAAGACCTGGTACAGGGTGAAACCTGCCCAGAATTACTTATGAGGTATCCCGGGTAGGTCTGGCCTCATGATGCGGAATCTGGTCAACGGCGTCGTAGGTGGCACGCTCGCCACCGCGACCATGAGCGCGGTGATGGTCGCCGGGCAGCGGGCGGGTCTCATGGGTGACCAACCGCCCAAACGCATCGCGCGCGCCGCTCTGCCTGGTCACCGGCACACGCCCAAACCGGGCGAGGGCGCTGTCGGCGCCGTTGCCCACTTCGGCTTCGGCATGGCCGCCGGAGCCCTGTTCGGCGCCCTCGCCCGGGGGCGGCACGTATCCCTGCCGCTCGCCAACGTCTACGCGCTGGGCATCTGGATCGGCAGCTACGCCGGCTGGGTGCCGCGCATGGGCATCCTGCCGCCGATCTCCCGCGACCGCCCGGACCGCCAGGCGGTGATGGCGGTGGGTCACCTCGTGTACGGCACCACGCTGGCGATCACCCTGAACGGGTTGACCGCCTGCCAAGAAAGGAGCGTACGCCCATGCGTGTAGTCGTCATCGGCGCCACCGGCAACGTGGGGACGCGCGTCGTCTCCGCCCTGGCGGCCGACCCGAAGGTGACCTCCATCCTCGGGCTGGCCCGCCGCCTGCCCGACTGGCGGCCGGACAAGACCACCTGGCATACCGTCGACGTGGCCACCGGGGACCTCTCGCCGCACCTGTCGGGGGCCGACGTGGTGGTGCACCTGGCCTGGGCGTTCCAGCCGACGCACGATCCGGTCACCACGTGGCGGATCAACGCGCTCGGCAGCATGCGGGTCTTCCGCGCGGTCGCCCAGGCGCGGGTGCCCGCCCTCGTCTACGCCTCCTCCGTGGGTGCCTACTCTCCCGGGCCCAAGGATCGGCCGGTCACCGAGGACTGGCCGACGCACAGCTGGCCGGAGACCGCCTACGGGCGGGAGAAGGCGTACGTCGAGCGGGCACTCGATGTGTTCGAGCGTGACTATCCGGACATTCGGGTGGTGCGGCTGCGGCCCGGATTCATTTTCCATCGGCAGGCCTCCACCGAGCAGCGCCGTCTGTTCGCCGGTCCGCTCCTGCCTCATCGGCTCGTCCGGCCCGGTCTCATCCCCTTCGTTCCCGACACGCCCGGGCTCAGCTTCCAGGCCGTGCACGGTGAGGATGTCGGCGAGGCGTACCGGCTGGCGATCACCAAGGCCGTGTCGGGGGCGTTCAACATCGCGGCCGACCCGGTGATCGAGCCGCGGGTGCTGGCCGACCTGCTGGGCGCCCGCCTGGTGCCGGTCTCCGGGTGGGTGCTCCGGAGCGTGGTGGCCGCCGCCTGGCGGTTGCGGCTGGTGCCGGCTTCGCCGTACCTGGTGGATCTGGTGTTGCGGTTGCCGGTCATGGACACCACCCGGGCGCGGGCCGAGCTTGGGTGGACGCCGCGGCGTACGGCGGTTGACGCGTTGATCGACTTTATGGAGGGGGTACGGACCTCGGCGGGCATGGACACTCCGCCACTCGCCGCGCACGCGGGCGGGCCCGCCCGGGTCCGGGAGTTCCTGACGGGCACCGGCCAATGGCCGTGACCTGCGCATGGCGGCTGCGCACCTGGCCTCAGTGGGGAAGAAGGTGCGGCGTGGGTGGTGAAGATCAACGTAGAGTTCGCTGGCATGCATACCCCTTTAGTTGGGCTGATGGCCGGCGTGCTCATGAGTGGGCCCGTGCCGACCGGTGCCGACGCTCTCATCAAGAATCCGCTCTACAAGACCGGCAAGATGACGGCGGCCTGCGAGGAGTTGCCCCTCACGGGGGGTGATTTCGATACTGTCCGGCTCTATGTCGGCAGCGTCACCAAGTGCCTGGACCGGGCATGGGGGGCGCAGGTGAAGAAGGCCGGCATGTCGTACAGGAAGCCCAAGGTCGTGCTTGAGCATGGGGAGCGCGTGCGGACTCCCTGTGGGGTCTATTACCCGGAACGGCCGTTCAGCCTGTACTGCGGGAGGACGATCTACCTGATGGTCACCGATACCGCGCTGAGGAACGAGCCTGACCATCCGCGGATCCTCGAAAGCCTCGCCATAGGGTACGGCTACCACGTCCAGAACGAGGTCGGCATCCTCGGTCAGCAGGCCAGGGCGTCCAAGAGTCTGTCGAAGTCCGAGGATCTCGCCCTGGTCACCAAGGTCTCGCTACAGAACATCTACCTGGCGGGCGTCTTCCTGGGGAGTGCCTGGGATTCGCTGGGGCACACCAAGGCTCTCGGGCCGGACCTCATCATCGAGTGGCAGGCCGTCTACGGCTACCAGAAGGGGTACGGCCAGGCCAAGAACCGGGTGTACTGGGAACGCCGTGGCTTCGACGCCGAGTCTCCCGACGCCTGCAACACGTTCAAGGCCCCGGCCGCCAGGGTGAAGTAGCCCCGTAGACCATACTTCGTACCGCGCAGTATGGTCTTCGGCGAGCCCAAGAGATCGTTGGCGGCTTTGGCCGTCCTTGTCGTGCTGGCCGGGTGCGGCACCGGGACCCTGGCACGACCGTCGGCCACGCCGCCACCCGAGCGGGACGTAAGAGCGGGAGCAACGTCCTCCGTTCTCCCCGGACGATCAGACGTGGCAGGGTCCGACTCGGCTTCCGGTCGCCGAAGCGCGTCGTCGCCTGGCCCGGGAGATCAAGATGTCCCTTGAAGACCTTGAGTGCGGGTAAAGGAGTTTATGTGCCATGGGAGGCGCGAATCGTGCAGGAGTCCGGCAGGGATCCCGACTAGTGGCCACGATCAAGACATCAGGTGTCAGCTAGGACGACACTCCCTTAATGGTCTTGTATGGCATCTTGTGTAGTGCGACTCTCGCACTATGACAACATTCGCCGGTGGCAAGATCGAAGCATTTGTCGGGCCCACTGAGCTGGGGGCTGCCGACGACCTCGAACGCGTGATCATCAACTTCATCAATGGGGCCAAGCGTTTCCTGGACATCGCCGTACAGGAACTGGACTCCGAGCCCATCGCCCAAGCCATCCTGGATGCCCGCTTTCGTGGGGTTAATGTCAGAATGGTGCTGGAGCAGGATTATCTGGTCTCGACGAAACTGCCGGCCGTGGCTATCCAGGACAATGAGGACGAATCCGCCGCCCGCCGTCGTGTCCAGTGGGGTGCGGAGCCGGGCAGTCGGAGTCTGGAGCCGAATCGGAAGATCCTGGCCGCGTTGCTGCGCTGCAACGTCGATGTGAAAGCGGACTACAATCCGGCGATCTTCCACCAGAAGTTCATCATCCGCGACTACCGCGAACGTGCGCTGCCCACCTCGGCGATTCTCTCGGGGTCGGCGAATTTCACCGGCACCGACTGCCACCGCAATCTCAACCACGTCGTGGTCTTTCACGACTCGCGGATCTGCCGTGAATACAACAACGAGTTCAACCAGATGCGTGCCGGGCAGTTCGGCCGGGGGGCCCATGGAAAGGTGCCGGACGCCTACAACCTGAACGGGATACCGGTGAAGGTGCTGTTCGCCCCCGACCACGCGCCCGAGCTGGAAATCATGAAGCAGATGTTGAAAGCCGCCAAGCGCGTCGACTTCGCCATCTTCACCTTCTCCGGATCCTCCGGAATCGACGACGCGATGATCGCCCTGGCCGCGGCCAAACGCACCGTCACCGGTGTGATGGACCCCGGCCAGGGGGCGCAGACCTGGGCGGCCACCCACGACCTGGACCGCGCCCACATCGAGCTGTACTTCCCCAAACGCAGCCCCGCCTTCGGAAAGCTCCACCACAAACTCATGGTCATCGACGAGGCCGTCGTCATCGCCGGATCGTTCAACTACACCGAACCCGCGAACAACTACAACGACGAGAACATCTTCGTGCTCGGCAGCCCCTATCCCGATCTCCCCAAACGCGAAGGAGGTCCCGTCGACCCGGCCGCCTGCGCGGAACTCTCCCGTTTCTTCCGCGACGAGATCCTGCGCGTCGAGGCGGCGGGCGAACGCTTCATCGGCGAGGGGTGAGGGGGCGGAGCCTCGGACAGGACCTCCCCGGCGAAGTACGGCAGCAGGTCCAGGTACAGGTTGTCGCGCAGGAACGTGAATCCCAGGCCGGACGCCCGGATGTGCTCCTCGGTCCGCCAGTGGTCGCGTGCGAAGGTGAAGGTCGCGTCCGGCCCGGCCGCCATGAACGAGATGTAGACAATGTGTGACACCTCGGCCGCGACAGCCGCGTCGACGGCGGCGGTGTGCTGGGCGACGCGATCGGCCGACTCGGTGGCGGACACGAGCAGGAGCGTGGACACCCCGGACATCGCCTGCTGGAAGCCGTCAGAGTAGGAGGCGGTGGCGACCGGGAATCCGGCGGGCGCCCGCGAGGGCGAACGGACGACGAGCCGGGGCTTCAGCCCGGCGTTGCCGAGCCTGTCCGCGATCCGGCCGCCGAGCTGCCCGGTGGACCCTGTCACGGCGATGAGATCACTGCTGCTCATGAAGTCAGTGTGCCCGAACCGTAACACTTTCTGACCGAACCGCTTGCGCGGACCCGGCTCCATAGTTAACTCTTAGGAAGGTTTCCTTTTTAATTAGCTGCCGATCGACCTCCCCACCCCCCAATTCCCGGAGGAGTTCAGGTGCACAGGAGAAACAAGGCCGCCTTCGCCACCGTCGCGTCGGTCACGGCCGCACTGGTCCTGCTGCCCGCGGGCGCGGCCAACGCCCACGGCACCATGTCCAACCCGCCCAGCCGCGTCTACACCTGCAAGAACGAGGGCCCCGAGTCGCCGGACTCGGACGCCTGCAAGGCCGCCGTCGCCGCCGGAGGAACCCAGGCGTACTACGACTGGAACGAGGTCTCGCTGCTCGAAGCGGGCGGCAGGCACCGCCAGCTCATCCCCGACGGCAAGCTCTGCAGCGCGGGGCGCGAGAAGTACCGCGGGCTGGACCTGGCCCGCGCCGACTGGCCCGCGACCAACGTCTCGCCCGGCGCCTTCACGCTGACCTACCACGCGAGCGCGCCGCACGCGAACAGCAACTTCGAGTTCTACATCACCCGTGACGGGTGGAACCCGACGATGCCCCTGAAGTGGTCGGACCTCGTCCACATCAAGACGTTCAACAACCAGAACCCCACCACGTTCACGAACTGGACGATCAACCTGCCGCAGCGCAGCGGCAAGCACATCCTCTACTCCATCTGGCAGCGCGTGGTCGGCAGCAACGAGGCCTTCTACACCTGCTCGGACGTGAACTTCGGCGGCGGGAACCCCACACCGACCCCCACGCCGACGGTCACCCCGACCCAGACCCCCACGCCCACCCCCACCCCGACCCCGACGGTGCCGTCCGGCACCTGGACGGCGGGCACCGCCTACCAGGCCGGGGCTCGGGTGACCTACGCGGGCGGCACCTACGAGTGCCTGCAGCCGCACACCGCGATCGCCGGGTGGGAGCCCGCCAACGTACCCGCCCTCTGGAAGCGGCTCTGAACGAGGCCGCCGGAGAAGCACGGAAGCGGGTATGAACCAGGGCGGACGCCGTGCCGTACCTGGAAGTGGTCCGACGGCCCCGCCGCGCCCCCTCGGCGGGGCCGTCCCTCCGGAAGGCGGTGGAGATGAGACGCCTGATCCTGGTGGCTCTGCTGCTCACGAGTTGCGCCCAGCCGGTCGAGGCGGCGCCGGTCAACGCCGACGACGTCATGTTCCTGCAGATGATGATCCCGCACCACAAGCAGGGCATCGAGATCGTCCGGCAGGTCCGCGCGGGCGCCACGAGCGAGAAGACCCGGATCCTGGCCGGCGCCATCGAGGTGAGCCAGAACGCCGAGGTCAACACGATGATCGGCTGGCTGGCCGGGTGGGGTCAGCCGCAGAGCGCGCCGACGAACGCGCACGCCCACCACGGCGGGCTGCCGGAGACCGACCGCGAGCAGATCGCCGCGCTGCGCAAGGCGAAGGACTTCGAGCGCGACTTCCTCAACCTGCTGATCGCCCATCAGGACGACGCCGTGCAGATGGCCAAGATAGAGATCTTCAACGGCGTCAATCCCGAGGTCAAGACCTGGGCCAAGCAGGTCGAGCAGTCGCGGGAGGCGCAGATCGACCAGATGCTGGTCATCCTCAACGAGTGACGAAGGCGCGCAGCGCCGCCTCGTAGCGCGCGGGGTCGGCGTTGTAGGCCCGCACACCGGGCTTGAGCTCGCCCAGCCGGACCTTCTCCACCTTGCGGGTCACCGTACCGGCGGCCTTGGCGAGCACCGGGCCGAGCGCGGCGTTGCCGCCCTCCCAGGCCAGACGCTTGCACATAGAGGAACCATAGACTATGTGGACATT
Source organism: Nonomuraea sp. NPDC046570 (assembly GCF_040645915.1). NCBI lineage: Bacteria > Bacillati > Actinomycetota > Actinomycetes > Streptosporangiales > Streptosporangiaceae > Nonomuraea > Nonomuraea sp. NPDC046570. The sequence goes on from NZ_JBEYZF010000030.1 coordinate 19,482, forward strand.
AAGTGATTTGATGACTTAATGATGCATAGCGAGGTGGCTCGTCCCACGCTTTCGGACGTTCTCACCGAGCGCATGCTCGACCTGATCCGCGAGGGTGGGCTGCGGCCGGGTGACCGGCTGCCGAGCACCCGTGACCTGGCGCAACGGTTCGCCGTGACCACTCCCACGCTGCGCGAGGCGCTGCGCCGCCTGGAGGCCACCGGCGCGGTCGAGCTGCGGCACGGCTCCGGCCTGTACGTCGGCGCCGACATCGAGCGGATCGTGCTCCCCAATCCGAACATGCGGGAGATGCCCGGAGGCCGGCTCCTGCAACTCCTGGACGCCCGCATCCTCGTCGAGCCGCCACTGGCCGCGCTCGCCGCCGACCGGGCCACCGAGTCGGGGCGGGACGAACTGCGGGCCGTGCTCGACGAGGCGGGACGGCACCTGCGCGGCAAGGGCGCCGAACTGCGCGAAGCCAACCTGACCTTCCACCGGGCGACCGCCCAGCTGGCCGGCAACAGCGTGCTCGACGAGGTCGTCGACTCGCTGCTGCGCGTGCACGCCTCGGCGCGGCTGGAGACCCCGCGCGTCTTCGACGACCGGCGGCGCGACCACGACGAACACCTGGCGATCCTTGACGCGATCGAGAAGGGCGACGCCCGCGCGGCCGAGGAGCGCATGCGGGCGCACCTGGTGGAGGTGAAGGCCGTCATCGAACATCGGCTCGCCTAACCCCAGGCGGCTACCAGAGCTTGTCGATCTCGCCCGGGTACAGGTCGATCCGGGCGTTCACGAAGGACCGATGGTCGGTGAAGGTGAAGAAGGAGCCGAGGGTGACCTTGTCGAAGCCGGGGCCGTCGCTCGGGAACGGGGCGGACGGCGTGCCGCCCACCAGCGTCGTGCCGGGGAGGTGCTGCCAGCCGGCGCTCTCGTAGAAGGGCAGGAGCGGGCGGTCGCAGGTGAACAGGCCCAGGTCCAGGCCGGACGCGGCCATCGCGGTGCGCGCGGCGCGCACCAGCCGACGGCCGTGACCCTGGCGGCGGGCGCCGAGGTGGGCGACGACCGTGCTCAACCCTCCGGCACGGTACGGCACGCCCGCGTGGACGATCTCCTTGGACAGGATGTCCAGCGACGCCAGCACCTTCCCGTCCTCCACGAGCAGCATCGAGACAGGCCGCAGGGCAGGATCGTGACTGCGGCGGCCGCCGAGCCCGGGCCAGGCGACCCGCTGCAACTCCAGAGCCTGCTCCCGCAGCCCCCTCGGCGTCTCCATTTCCGGAAATGTCATGATCTCCACGGGCGGGAGCCTACCGGGCGTGCCCACGACGCTCCCGCAGGTCAACCACGATCTAGGACCGGAAGCTCAGGTTCACGAAGCGAGGGCGGTAGATGGTCACGTCCCGGTAGTGGTCGGTGTCGACGAAGCTGTTGACGTTGTAGGAGATCACCAGCTTGCCGCCCTCCCTGATCTCCGGGTGCGCGTGCGCGTTGTAGGTGAAGATGTTCCCCCCGGTCTCCGGCGTCGTGTGCACGACGGTCTTGCCGGTGAACGGCCCGTACGGCGTGCACGAGGTGTAGGCGACGATCCGCGCGCTGAGCGCCTCGGTGGTGTCGTGCGTGATCAGCAGGTAGGCGTCGCCGACCCGGCTGACGCTGTACTCGTTGGCCACCCCGTCCATCACGCGCCCCGAGTCGGCCTCGTGCGCAGACCAGGCGCCCGCCGCGGTGAGGTACTCCCACCGGCCGAGCAGGCTCCTGCCCTCGACCCTGGCGACATGCATGTACTTGGTCGAGCCGTGGTCCTCGACCCCGTACACGTAGGTGTGGCGGCCGTCGCGGTGGAGGCCCGCGGCCCAGGCGACGCCGCGGACGCTCGGCAGGGGATGCACGCTGAGCGGGCGCCGCAGGCGGCCGGGGGAGAAGCGGGCCACCACGTTGCGGTGCCGGCGCCAGTCCCATGCGCCGGCCCCGAAGCGCTCGTACTCCTGGTAGGTCACCTCGACGACGCCGCCGGCCAGGGTGGCGTCGCCCGCCCAGTACCAGTGCTTGCCGTCGCGGGGCGGCATCACGGCCTTGGGGGCCTCGGCGGTGCCGTCGTGGATGGTGACCAGCCTGCCGTGCCGTTCGACCGCGAAGGAGTTGTTGAGGAAGGCGGTGGTGCCGCCCTCCTCGTGGGTCGGCGGGCGGGAGCCGTCCGGGTTGACCTGGCCGAGGAAGGTGTCGGAGAACACCCACAGTTCCTTGCCGCCCGGCAGCCGCAGCGAGTAGGTGCCGTCGGCGCCCGTCCAGTCGTCGAGCCTGTCGTTGTCGTTGCCGTAGTGGGTGAACAGGCTGGTCAGCCGGGTGTTGGTCGAGGAGCCCTGGAAGGCGGGCCGCTCGCACGACAGCGCGGACGCCTGGTGGGGGACGACGGCGACGCCCAGCAGGATCATCGCGAGGAAGAGCAGACGCGGCATCGCAGGCCCCTATCGCTGGGGGAGGGTGCCTCCACTTCTAGTCATCAGATCACTTGATGTCCAGGTCGGCAGGGGATCTTCATACGCGAGACGTTCTCCGACAGCTCGGGCAGCGCCTGGGCGACCTCGACGCCCACCACGTAGCGGTCGAACAGCGCGGCGAACTGCTCGGGATCGTCGCGGGATCGGCGGATCAGCTCTGCGTCGTCGATCTCGACCGCCTCCACCGGCTGTGCGGTCACTCCGGCCCTCGTCGTGGTGTCATGCCCACTGTCTCCCGAAGGGCCGGATCGGGTTCTCGCCGCAGGAGATGCCGGACCGCATGATTCCAGCAGGTCCGTACCGGGGGAAATTAGGATGCCCGCAGGCGAAAACGACGGGTACCCTGCGCGAGGGCCTAGGAAAGGAATCGTTGTGGGGCACGTCGAAGTCGGGCACCTGACCTATGTGTTGCCCGACGGGCGGCCACTGCTGAACGACGTGTCCTTCAGGATCGGCGACGGCGTGAAGGCCGCCCTGGTCGGGCCGAACGGCGCGGGCAAGACCACGCTGATGCGGCTGGTCGCCGGGGACATCCAGCCGGTCGAGGGCAGCGTGACCAGCTCGGGCGGGCTGGGGGTGATGCGGCAGTTCATCGGCAGCGTCCGCGACGACAGCACGGTCCACGACCTGCTGCTCAGCGTCGCCCCTCCGCCGGTACGGCAGGCCGCCGCGCGGCTGGAGAAGGCCGAGCTGGCCATGATGGAGCGCGACGACGAGAAGACCCAGATGCGCTATGCCCAGGCGATCACCGACTACACGGACGCGGGCGGCTACGACATCGAGGTGCTCTGGGACACCTGCACGGTGGCCGCGCTCGGCGTGCCGTACGACAGTGTGAAATATCGGGAGACGTCGACGTTGTCGGGTGGGGAGCAGAAGCGGCTGGTGCTGGAGGCGCTGCTGCGCGGGCCCGACCAGACGCTGCTGCTCGACGAGCCCGACAACTACCTCGACGTGCCGGGCAAGGTGTGGCTGGAGGAGCAGCTCAAGGAGACCTCCAAGACGGTCATGCTGGTCAGCCACGACCGGCAGCTGCTGGCCAACGCCGCCGAGCGCATCGTCACCGTCGAGGGCGGCGGGGTGTGGATCCACGGCAGCGGCTTCGGCACGTACGCCGACGCGCGCAGGGCCCGCAACGAGCGCCTCGACGAGCTGCGCAGGCGCTGGGACGAGGAACACGTCAAGCTGAAGAACCTGGTCAACATGCTGAAGAACAAGGCCAGGTACAACGACGGCATGGCGGCGCCGTACCACGCCGCCATGACGCGGCTGCGCCGGTTCGAGGAGGCGGGCCCGCCCGAGGAGGCGGCGCGCGAGCAGAACATCCGCATGCGCCTGCGCGGCGGACGCACCGGCAAGCGCTCGGTGATCTGCGAGAACCTCGAACTCACCGGCCTGATGAAGCCCTTCGACCTGGAGGTCTGGTACGGCGAGCGGGTCGCCGTGCTCGGCTCGAACGGCTCGGGCAAGTCCCACTTCCTGCGCCTGATCGCCGGCGAGCAGGTCAGGCACGAGGGCGTCGCCAGGCTCGGCGCCCGCGTCGTGCCCGGCCACTTCGCGCAGACGCACTCCAGGCCGGACCTGCTCGGCCGGACACCGTGCGAGATCGTGATGACCGAGCACGCCAGGCTCAAGAACGAGGCGATGAAGGTCCTGTCCCGGTACGAACTGGCCGGGCTGGTGGCCGACCAGCGCTTCGACACGCTCTCCGGCGGCCAGCAGGCGCGCTTGCAGATCCTGCTGCTGGAACTGTCGGGGGCCACGCTGCTGCTGCTCGACGAGCCGACCGACAACCTGGACCTGGCCAGTGCCGAGGCCCTGCAGATCGGCCTGAACGCCTTCGAGGGCACGGTCGTCGCGGTCACCCACGACCGATGGTTCGCCGCCGACTTCGACAGGTTCCTGGTGTTCGGCTCCGACGGAATGGTCTACGAGGCACCCGAGCCGGTATGGGATGAGTCGCGGGTGGTCCGGAAGCGTTAAAGAGTTGGTACGGCAGGCGCGTGTCCCCGCCTGCCGTACCCAGAAAACCGGCTATCACGGCAAAGTGATCCTGCGTAGTCGAATCGTCAGCGTCCTCGCACTGGGGACGATCGCCCTCGCCGGCTGCTCCAGTGAGAAGCCGACCAGCGCCCAGCTCAAGCCGCTGGCGCTCAAGGAGCAAGCCTCCACCATCGTCAAGTCCGGCGACGGATACGTGGTCAACTGGGCGGCCGTGCTCACCAACAGCAATCCGTGGCACTTCGGCGAGAACGCGGTGGCCACGGTCATCGGGCGGGACGCCAAGGGCGCCGAGGTGGTCCGCATGGACCAGCCGCTCGACGCGGTGCCGCCGGCCGGGTCGCTGGCGTTCACCGGGCAGGCCGCGGCGGCGGTGAAGCCGGTCAAGGTGACCATCGACTACCGCTCGGCGCAGTGGCGGCCGGCGGCCCGCATCACCTCGGCGTTCAAGCCCTTCCCGGTCTCGCGGGTGCTGACCACCCCGCAGAAGGACGGGACCTACCTGATCACCGGTGAGGTGTCCAACCCGTTCTCGCTGCCCGCGAGCAGCCTGGTGATCAGCGCGATGCTGCGCGACAAGGCGGGCAAGCTGCTCGGCGGGGGCAGCACGTTCGTGGACGACGTGGTGGCCGGCCGGCCGCCGAGGTTCATCCTCACGGTCAGTGGGGTGCCCAAGGGGGCCAAGGTGGAGAGCACCGAGGTGGCGGCGCGGACGTGGGGGTCCACGGGGCGGCCGTACGAGGAGCTCGCGCTCGGCGGCGCGCTGCCGGTGTACACCTCCAAGCCGGTCACGGAGCCGTTCGCGAAGGACCGGGGCCGTCAGGCGTTCCCGTCGGACAAGCAATAACTAATAAGGCGAAAAATCCGGTATTTGGCCAGGTGGGCAGCAGGAGTTTCGGCAAAGATCCTGGCCCGGTGAATATGCGTGAAGTCATTGCCGTAGAATCGGTAGAACTGTTAGTTACCAATCCATTACCTTCGGTCATATGAATGACCGCGACCTGGTCGAGGCGCTGCGCGCTCGCGATCCAGGTGCCCTGGCTGCCCTGTACGACACCCACGCCGAAGCCGTCTACCGATACTGCTGGTCGCTGCTCATGAGCGCCGACAGCGCCCAGGTCGCCCTGCGTGACACGCTGATCGCGGCGGAGGCGCACGCCGGCTCGCTGGCCGACCCGGACAGGCTGCGGCCGTGGCTGCTGGCGCTGGCTCGCGGCGAGTGCCTGCGGCGCCGGCTCTCCGGGCCGCCGCAGGCCGGGCTCGCCCTGGTCGAGGCGTCGCCGCTGGACGACCCCGACGACGCCGACCTGCGGGTGATGGCCTGGAACGCCGTGCAGGCCCTGGAGCCGCCCGAGCGCGAGATCCTGGAGCTGGCCACCAGGCACGACCTGTCCACCGACGATGTCGCGGCGGTCCTCGGGGGTACGCCGCGCCAGATCGGCGCCGACCACGACCTGTCCCGCGAACGGCTCGGCGACGCGATCACCGCCGAGATCCTGGCCAGGAAGGGCCCCTACGACTGCCCGCTGCGGGCCCGCATCCTCACCGGGTTCTCCGGCGAGCTGACCCTGGAGATGCGCGAGCAGGTCATCAGGCACCTGAGCCGCTGCGGGACCTGCGAGCCGCACCGCGCCCGCCAGGTCTCGGCCGCGAAGGTCTTCGAGCTGCTGCCCACGGTGGCGCTGCCCGAGACGCTCAAGGTCAGGGTGATGAGCTGCTTCGTCGACCCCGAGCTGGAGCCCTACCGCCTCTACGTCGCCCGGAGGTCGGCGGCGCTCGACGCGAACGGATTTCCCGTACTCCAGGAAGGGCGCCGCTGGCGGCCGGCCGTGGCGGGCGCGCTGGCCGCGGTGGCTACTGCCGCTGCGATCGTGATGATCTTCAACTTCTTCGGCCGGGAGGGCGGCGAGGGGCTGAGCGGGGTCGCCTCGGAGGCGTTCCCCGCGCCGGGCGAGCCGCCGGGCATCCGGCTGCCCTGGGAGGCGGCGCCGCGTCAGTCCCCGGTCCAGGTCGAGCCCATCCTGGACAGCACGGCGACCTACCCGATCGGGGCGAATCGCTCCACCGCGCCGATCACCGTGATCGCACCCGACACCGGTCCGATCCGCGTCGCCGACCCGCTGCCCACGCCCACCGGCGGGCCCGGCCCGCGCCCGACCGGCGGCCCGGTTGACCCGCCGACCGGCCCGGTCGACCCGCCCACCCCGTCCGACCGCGGCTCCCATGACCCGACGCCCACGGAGACCCCCACCCAGACGCCCACCCAGTCCCCCACCCTGACGCCCACCGAAACCCCCACCCAGCCCCCCACCCGGCCGCCCTCGCAGGAGCCCACCCCGGCACCCACCCACACCCCCGCCGAGCCCCCCACCCAGACGCCCACGCACACCGCCGCCCCGACGCCCACGCGGGAGCCGACCACCACGGCTCCGCAGGAGAGCCCGACGGGCGGCTGAGGCGCGGTGGAGACCTACATCGTGCGCGGCCACCGGGTCTGCCCGCGCCCCATCCCCGAGGAACTCGCGGACCTGGTGCCCCGCGTCCACCACGCCGAGTGGCCCACCTGGCTCGACCCCGGACCGCGCATGCTCAGGGACCTGCTGGAACTGTGCCGCCTGCAGACCGCCCGCGGCCTCGCCACCCTGTGCTGGCTGGCCGAGGGCAGCGCCCCCGCCGACCTCGACTGGCTGTGGCCCGCCTGCCGCCTCACCGGCAACAGACAGGACCGCCTGTACGGCGCCGCCGCGGCCGTCCCCGACCCCGTCCACGCCCTGGTGACCGCCAACTGGACCTGGGTGCTCGCCACCCCCCACGGCGGCCGGGTGACCGCCCCGTACCTGGCCAGCACCGCCTACCCGCGCGACGGCGACCGGTCCGCGCGCGCCACGGTGACCCTCTTCCAGACCTATGAACGCCACCCCGAGGCGCGGGCCGCGATCGCCGCGGCCTGGGCGGCCGGCCGGGTCGCCGCAGACTGGTGCAAAGCCGCCGAACTCCACACCGAGTACGGCAGCCAGACCCCGGTCTTCACCTACCCCCGCAGCCCCGAATCCCCTTCGGTCGGCCTCCGGCCGTGGCTGAAACGCCTGCTCCGCCTGCGGTAATCACGTTGTGTGAGTGGCGCGTGTGCGGAACGTGACGATGGGGAATTGTGTGCATAGAGTGACCATCCATGCGCGAGGGGGTTCCTATGCACGCCGCACGAACGGGGCTGGCGGCCGCCTGCTGCCTGGCCGCCGTCCTGGGTTCGCCGGCCCTGCTGTCCGGGGCACTGGCCGAACCCGCCCCGTCGGCGGGCGAGGTCGCCGAGGCCCGTAAGACCGTACGAGAACGGGCCAGGGCGCTGGGCGCGGCCAGCGCGAAGCTCGCCGCCGCCGAGGCCCGCCTCGACGAGCTGGCCACCCGCTCCGAACGCATGGTCGAAACCTACAACGGCGAGCTGGTACGGCTGGCCCAGGCCAGACGGGCCGGCAGCGACGCCCAGGCCAAGCTGCGAGCCGCCGAGGCCAGGGTGGAGGAGGCCAGAACCTCGGTCGCGGCGATCGCCGCGCAGAGCTACGGCGGCGTCGACTTCAGCAAGCCGGTCGTGAACATGCTCGCCGACCAGGGCGGCGACCGGGACTTCCTGCACCGGGCCAGCATGATGGAGCAGCTCAGCGGCGAACAGGGCGAGATCCTGAAGAACGTCCGCGACGCCCAGACGGTCGCCGGGATCCTGCGCGAGCAGGCCGCGGAGACCTACGCGGAGCAGCAGGCGGCCGCCGAGCGGGCGGAGGAGGCGAAGGCCGCGGCCGAAGAGGCGGTCACCGGGCAGGTCTCCGAGACCAAGCGGATCAAGGCGCTGAAGAGGCGGCTGGAGACACGGGTCGAAGCCGCGCGCGGCGAGGCCGAACGCCTGGCCAGGGAACGCGCCGCCGCCCTGGAGCGGGCCCGGTGGGAGAGGGAGAGCCTGAAGGCGTGGGGGTACGGCTCGGAGATGGGGGACGTCGCGGCCAACTGGGCGCTCACCCAGCTCGGCAAGCCGTACGTCTGGGCGGCGGACGGGCCGTCGAGCTACGACTGCTCGGGGCTCACCATGCGGGCGTGGGAGCGGGTCGGCGTGCGGATCGACCACTGGACGGGCACCCAGTGGACCTCGGGCCCGCACGTCCCGCTCGACCAGTTGCGCCGCGGCGACCTACTGTTCTTCGGCCGCGTCACCGCCAACCCCGGCGACATCCACCATGTGGGGATCTATGTGGGCCGGGACCTGATGGTGCACGCCCCGCAGACGGGTGACGTCGTGCGGGTCGCCTCGATGTGGCGGCGGGACCTGGTCGGCGCGACCAGGCCCCGCTGAGCCTCAGTGACCGTGGTAGCCCTGCTCCTTGGCCCGCTCGATCGACTTGACGATCTCGGCCTCGGCCTCGACCCGGCCGACCCAGTTGGCGCCCTCGACCGACTTGCCCGGCTCCAGGTCCTTGTAGACCTCGAAGAAGTGCTGGATCTCCAGGCGGTCGAACTCCGGAACGTGGTGGATGTCGCGGATGTGCTCCATTCGGGGATCGGTGGCGGGGACGCACAGGACCTTGTCGTCACCGCCCTTCTCGTCGGTCATGCGGAACATCCCGACGGCCCGGCAGGTGATGTAACAGCCGGGGAACGTCGGCTCCTGCAACAGCACGAGGGCGTCCAGGGGGTCGCCGTCCTCACCGAGGGTGTGCTCGATGAAGCCGTAGTCGGCGGGGTACTGCGTGGACGTGAACAGCAGTCGGTCCAGCCTGATCCGGCCGGTCTCGTGGTCCACCTCGTACTTGTTCCGTTGCCCCTTGGGAATCTCAACGACAACGTCGAACTCCACCGCGGTTCCTCCGCTCAAGCCCCCGGGCACCCCCGGTTGGGCGTTAATGTCTCGTAGGCGAACTACCCATAGGAGAGAGGGCAGGCGACGTGGCACGGCGCGAGCGGTGGGTGGCGTTGACCACACTCGCCATGCTCCAGGCCGTGACGATCGCCACCGGCGTCTATGCGGTGACGAACGACTTCAGCCTGGGCGCGCTGACGAGGCGGACGCCACAGCCGGACGTGCCGGCGGAACCACCCCCCGTCCCGGTGATCACCGCGGGGCCGGTACTGGCCTCGGGTGGGGACGGACCTCTCCCGACTAAGGGTACTTTGACGCGGCAGCTCACCACCGCGCTGGGGGACAAAGCACTGGGGGACCGAGTGGGCGCGGTCGTGCTGGACGCCGCCACCGGGGAGCCGATCTTCGCCGCCAACGCCGACGCCGGCATCACCCCCGCCTCGACCACCAAGGTCGTCACGTGCGTGGCCGCGCTCGCCTCGCTGGGCCCCGACGCCCGCCTGTCCACCCGTGTGGTCCAGGGCCGTACGGCGGGCTCGATCGTGCTGGTCGGCGGCGGTGACCCGACGCTCGCCGGCCCCTCGGCCAAGCCCGGCGCCTACCCCAAGCAGGCCTCCCTCGCGGTGCTCGCCTCGCGCACCGCCGCCGCGCTCAAGAAGGCCGGCCAGACCAAGGTCACGCTCTCCTACGACGCGTCCCTGTTCACCGGCCCGGTCTTCGGCCCCGGCTGGAAGCCCAACTACGTCCCCGAGGGCAATGTGGCCCCGGTCAGCGCGCTCGCCATCGACGAGGGCAGGCAGCACCCGTCCAGCTCGACCCCGCGCGTCTCCGACCCCGCCCGCTTCGCCGCCACCGCCTTCGCCCGACTCCTCGGCAAGTACGGCATCGGCGTCGCCAAGACCGTCCGCCCCGCCAAGGCCCCCGCCGGCACCGCCGAACTCGGCGAGGTCATGTCCGCCCCCGTCTACGCGCTGGTGGAACGCGCGCTGACGCAGAGCGACAACGACCTGTCGGAGGCGCTGGCCAGGCACGTCGCGCTCAAGGAGGGCCGGCCAGGCTCCTTCGAGGGCGCCTCGAAGGCCACCATGGAGGTGCTCGGGCGGCTCGGCGCGTCCAAGGGCATCCAGGTCCACGACGGCAGCGGCCTGTCCACCAGGAACCGCATCAGCGCCGACGGCCTGGCCCGGCTGCTGGCGGTCGCCGCCGGCTCCCGGCACCCCGGGCTGCGCCCGGTCCTGTCCGGCATGCCGATCGCCGGCTTCACCGGCACCCTCGGCCACCGCTTCACCCGAAGCGACAGCAAGAGCGAGGTCGGCATCGTCAGAGCGAAGACCGGCACCCTCAACAACGTCAACACCCTCGCGGGGCTGGCCACCACCAGGGACGGACGGCTGGTCACCTTCGCCTTCATGGCCGACCGGGTCCCGCCCGGGTGGGGCAAGGCGGAGGCTGCGCTGGACCGGCTCGCGGCCATCGTCGCGCGCTCATAGACAGGAGCACGTACGGTGGACGGTATGCAGGTGATCGATTGGGATCTGGCCGTCGCGACCGGCACGCGCCTGGTGCGCCCCGGTCCCCAGGTAAGCAGCTCTGAGGCCAGGCAGGCCGTCGCCGACCTGCGCACTCTCTCCCGTGAAGCAGAAGGGCACGTGCGCGAGTTCACCAAGATCGACACGGGTACGCCGCCGGAGGCGGCCACCGTCGTCGACCGGCCCGGGTGGATCAAAGCCAACGTCGAGGGCTTCCGCGTCGTGCTCGAACCGCTGACCGAGCGGATGAGCAGCAGAATCAACCAGCCGCCCGCCATCGTCTCCGCCGTCGGCTCCCGCATCACGGGCGTCGAGGTCGGCGCGGTCCTGGCCTTCCTCGCCTCACGCGTCCTCGGCCAGTACGAGCTGTTCCTGCCGCCCGACCCCACGGGCCGCGAGCCCATCGGCAGGCTCACCCTGGTCGCGCCCAACATCGTGCACGCCGAGCGGGAGATGGGCGTGCAGCCGCGCGACTTCCGGCTCTGGGTCTGCCTGCACGAGGAGACGCACCGGGTGCAGTTCACCGGGGTGCCGTGGCTGCGCGAGTACGTCCGCGCGCAGATGACCGAGTTCCTGCTCGCCTCCGACCTCGACCTGCCCACCCTGCTGGAGCGCCTGCGCAGCGCCGCCGACACGGTCGCCGAGGTGGTCCGCGGCGGCGAGGGCAACCTGATCGACGCGATCCAGACGCCGGAGCAGAAGGAGATCCTCGACCGGCTCACCGCGGTGATGACACTGGTGGAGGGCCACGGCGACTACGTGATGGACGCGGTCGGCCCCTCGGTGGTGCCGACGGTGGCCGACATCAGGGCCAAGTTCAGCCAGCGCCGCGAGGGCGGCTCCCGCCTCGACCGCACCATGCGCCGCCTGCTCGGCCTCGACCTCAAGATGAAGCAGTACGCCGAAGGCTCGGCCTTCGTGCACGCCGTGGTGGCCAGGGCCGGCATGGACGGCTTCAACAAGGTCTGGACCTCGCCCGAGACGCTGCCGACGCTGGCCGAGATCGCCGCCCCCGACACCTGGATCGCCAGGGTCATCGGCCCGGAAGCCCTCCCCGCCTGATCGGTCATGGGCCCACATCCCGCGGTCGCCGACGTGCGCCGGGCCGTCCGGCAGGCGCTGGCCGGCCTCCGGCGGGACGACCTCGTCCTCGCCGCGTGCAGCGGCGGGGCCGACTCCCTGGCGCTGGCCGCCGCGCTCGGCTTCGTCGCGCCCAGGGCGGGGTTCAGGGCCGGTCTGCTGACGGTCGACCACCAGTTGCAGGACGGGTCGGCGGCGCGCGCGCAGAAGGTGACCGCGCTGGCGGCCGGGCTGGGGCTCGGCCCGGCCGAGGTGCTCGTCGTGCGGGTCGGCACCGAGGGCGGCCCCGAGGCGGCCGCCCGCGAGGCCAGATACCAGGCGCTGGGCGAGGCGGCCGACCGGCTCGGCGCCGCGACGGTGCTGCTCGGGCACACCCGCGACGACCAGGCGGAGACCGTCCTGCTGGGGCTGGCGCGGGGCAGCGGCACCAGGTCGCTGTCCGGCATGGCCGCCGTAGCGGGGCGCTACCGCAGGCCCTTCCTCGAACTGGGGCGGGCCACCACCCAGGCGGCGTGCGCGGCGCTCGGCCTGGACTACTGGGACGACCCGCACAACGACGATCCCCGCTTCACCCGGGTGAAGGTGAGGTCCAGGGTGCTTCCGGTGCTGGAGGCGGAGCTGGGGCCGGGGGTGGCGCAGGCGCTCGCGCGGACGGCCGGGCTGGCGCGGGAGGACGCGGACGCGCTCGACGAGTGGGCGGACCGGGCCTATCGGGATTGCGCTCTTAGCGATATCGCGGGGGCGGTGACGCTGGCCGTACCGGCCCTGGAAGGGCTTCCCGGGGCCGTTCGGCGGCGGGTGCTGCGGCGGGCCGCGATCGCGGCGGGAGCGCCCCCCGGGGCGCTGTCGGCGGGCCATGTGCAGGCTGCCGACCGGCTCGTCACCGCGTGGCGCGGGCAGGGAGCCGCGGACCTACCCGGGGGGGTGGCCGTGGTCAGGCGATATGGCACCCTGATACTCGCCAAGCACCACGCACGCCCCGTCTCGTAAGGAATTCCCAGGTGGACGCAGCCGACATGGGCACGGACCTCGAGAAGGTCCTCATCCCCGAGGACGAGCTCCAGGCAAAGATCAGAGAGCTGGCCGCCCAGATCGACGAGGACTACGCGGGCAAGGACCTGCTCATCGTCGGAGTGCTGAAGGGCGCCGTCATGGTGATGGCCGACCTGGCCAGAGCGCTGCACCTGCCGGTGCAGATGGACTGGATGGCCGTCTCGTCGTACGGCGCGGGCACCAAGTCCTCCGGCGTCGTGCGGGTCCTCAAGGACCTCGACAACGACATCATGGGCCGCCACGTGCTGATCGTCGAGGACATCATCGACTCCGGCCTGACCCTGCACTGGCTGATCGAGAACCTGAAGTCGCGCGACCCGGCCAGCCTGGAGATCTGCGCGGCGCTCCGCAAGCCGGACGCGGTCAAGGTGCCGATCGACGTCAAGTACATCGGCTTCGACATCCCCAACGAGTTCGTCATCGGCTATGGCCTCGACTACGCCGAGAGCTACCGCAATCTGCCCTTCATCGGGACACTCGCCCCCCACGTGTACGGGGCCGTGTAGGTCCGGGCAGTCCTGACATTGCCCGCTGGGCCGGGAACACCGCACGACCTGACGTACGTTGGTAGGGCAAGGCCGGAGGAGCGGGCAGTGACCCTGCGCCCTCCCCGGTGTACCTTCTGACACCTAGGGGGTGACCTCGTGTCGCCCTCGGGTAGTCAGTAGGAGCGGCTCAGGATGCCGCAGCCCCGGGGTGACCCGGGGTTCCAGGCCATGGTCAGGAAGGGACGGGCCCGCAAGGGGTTCCGCATCGGATGGATCTCAAGCGATTTACACGTGGGCCACTGCTGTGGATCCTGGGCATCGTCGTGCTTCTCCTGCTCGTCACCACGATGTGGAGCGGTGACGGCAACTTCAAGACGGCGGACACCTCCACGGCCCTCCAACAGCTCAAGAGCGGCAATGTCAGCAATGCCAAGGTCGTCGACAAGGACCAGCGCATCGAGCTGACTCTCCATAACGCGGTCTCGGTCAAGGCCGGCGACGCGCCGGTCAAGCTGATCCAGGCCTCCTGGGTCACCGGCCAGGGTCCCCAGCTCGTCGAAGAGCTGGAGAAGCAGGTCGCCGCAGGCAAGACGAAGAGCTTCACCGTGGACGTGCCGCGGGAGAACTTCCTGGTCGGCCTGCTGGTGAGCTTCCTGCCGTTCGTCATCATCGTGCTGTTCTTCCTGTTCATCATGAACCAGATGCAGGGCGGCGGCTCGCGGGTGATGAACTTCGGCAAGTCCAAGGCGAAGCTGATCACCAAGGACACCCCGAAGACCACCTTCGCCGACGTCGCCGGAGCCGACGAGGCCATCGAGGAACTCCAGGAGATCAAGGAGTTCCTGCAGGCCCCGGCCAAGTTCCAGGCGATCGGCGCCAAGATCCCCAAGGGCGTGCTGCTGTACGGCCCGCCCGGCACCGGCAAGACGCTGCTCGCCCGCGCGGTCGCGGGTGAGGCGGGCGTCCCCTTCTACTCCATCTCCGGCTCCGACTTCGTCGAGATGTTCGTCGGCGTCGGCGCCTCGCGTGTCCGCGACCTGTTCGAGCAGGCCAAGGCCAACGCCCCGGCGATCATCTTCATCGACGAGATCGACGCCGTCGGCCGCCACCGCGGCGCCGGCCTGGGCGGCGGTCACGACGAGCGCGAGCAGACGCTGAACCAGCTCCTCGTCGAGATGGACGGCTTCGACGTCAAGGGCGGCGTGATCCTCATCGCCGCGACGAACCGGCCCGACATCCTCGACCCGGCGCTGCTGCGTCCCGGCCGCTTCGACCGCCAGGTCACCGTCGACCGGCCCGACCTGGAGGGCCGTAAGGGCATCCTCAAGGTGCACGGCCGGGGCAAGCCGTTCTCGCCCGACGTCGACCTCGACGTCATCGCGCGCAGGACGCCCGGCTTCACCGGCGCCGACCTGGCCAACGTGATCAACGAGGCGGCGCTGCTCACCGCGCGCGCCGACCAGAAGCTGATCACGATGGAGCTGCTGGAGGAGTCGATCGACCGCGTCATGGCAGGCCCTGAGCGCAAGACCAGGGTGATGTCGGACAAGGAGAAGAAGATGATCGCGTACCACGAGGGCGGCCACGCCCTGGTGGCCCACGCGCTTCCCAACTCCGACCCGGTCCACAAGATCACGATCCTGTCTCGTGGCCGCGCGCTCGGTTACACCATGACCCTGCCGATGGAGGACAAGTTCCTCGCCACCCGGTCGGAGATGATGGACCAGCTCGCGATGCTGCTCGGCGGTCGCGCGGCGGAGGAGCTCGTCTTCCACGAGCCCACCACCGGCGCCTCCAACGACATCGAGAAGGCCACGGCCGTCGCCCGCCGCATGGTGACCGAGTACGGCATGAGCGAGCAGCTCGGCGCCCGTAAGTTCGGCACCGGCAACGCCGAGGTGTTCCTCGGCCGCGAGATGGGCCACGAGCGCGACTACTCCGAGAAGATCGCCTCGACGATCGACGAGGAAGTCCGCCGGATGATCGAGACCGCGCACGACCAGGCGTGGGACATCCTCGTCGAATACCGTGACGTGCTCGACAACCTGGTGCTCGAACTCATGGAGAAGGAGACCCTCTCCCGCCAGCAGGTGGTGGAGATCTTCTCGTCCGTGGTCGTCAGGGAGCACCGTCCGTCCTACGCGGGCTACGGCAAGCGGCTCCCCTCGGACCGCCCGCCGATCCTGACCCCGAAGGAGCAGGTCGGCAACGGGTCGATCACCTCGGGGCACCAGGAAGCCCTGCCGTCCGGAGACTCTGCGTGAAGTACGACAACGTCGACCTGGCCCGGATCGAGAAGGCCGTCCGTGAGATCCTCTACGCCATCGGCGAGGATCCCGACCGCGACGGCCTGCTCGACACCCCGGGCCGGGTCGCCCGCGCCTACGCCGAGCAGTTCTCCGGGCTGCGCCAGACCCCCGAGGACGTGCTGACCAAGGTCTTCGACGTCGACCACGACGAGATGGTCCTGGTCAAGGACATCGAGGTCTACTCCACCTGCGAGCACCACCTCGTCCCCTTCCACGGCGTGGCCCACGTGGGCTACATCCCCAATGAGAAGGGGCAGGTCACCGGCCTGTCCAAGCTGGCCAGGCTGGTCGACGTCTTCGCCCGCAGGCCGCAGGTCCAGGAGCGGATGACCTCGCAGATCGCCGACGCCCTGATGCGGGTGCTGGAGCCGCGCGGGGTGATCGTGGTGATGGAGTGCGAGCACCTCTGCATGACGATGCGCGGGGTGCGCAAGCCCGGCGCCAAGACCCTCACCTCGGCCGTCCGCGGCGACTTCCGGGCCAGTGACAAGACCCGTGCCGAGGCCATGTCGCTGATCCTGAGCCGCTGACGCCATCCTGAGGGGAAACGGGCATCCTGGGCATCGAGCGGTCGGCGGGAGCGCCTAGGCTTGGGCGCATGAAGTGCGTGCCGGGGCTGCCTGCCGAGGATCGGTGCCTCGTCATGGGCGTGGTCAACGTGACCCCTGATTCATTCTCCGACGGCGGGCTGTGGTTCGACGAGGCCGCGGCCGTCCGCCACGGCCTGGAGCTGGTCGCCGAAGGGGCCGACATCGTCGACGTGGGCGGCGAGTCCACCAGGCCTGGCGCGGCCAGGGTGTCCCTGGAGGAGGAGCTGGCCCGGGTCGTGCCCGTGATCAGGGCGCTGAGCGCCGAAGGTGTGGCGGTCAGCGTCGACACCATGCGGGCCGATGTGGCCAGGGCCGCCGTCGAGGCGGGGGCCCGGCTGGTCAACGACGTGAGCGGCGGGCTGGCCGACCCCGACATGCCGAGGGTGGTGGCCGCTACCGGCGTGCCGTACGTGGTGATGCACTGGCGTGGGCACAGCCATGACATGGACAACCGGGCGGTCTACTCCGACGTGGTCGCCGAGGTGTGCGAGGAGCTGTCCAAGCGGGTCGCCACCGTGCTGGCCGAGGGTGTCGCGGAGAGCCAGATCGTGCTCGACCCCGGGCTGGGCTTCGCCAAGAACGCCGAACACAACTGGGCGGTGCTGGCCGGCATGGACCGGCTGGCCGAGCTGGGCTACCCGCTGCTGATCGGGGCGTCGCGCAAGAGGTTCCTCGGGCGGCTGCTGGCCGGCTCCGACGGCACCCCGCGGACCTTCGACCGCAGCGACGCGGCGACGCTGGCGGTCACCGCGCTGGCCGCCGAGGCGGGCGCCTGGTGCGTACGCGTGCACGACGTCGCTCCCAACGCCGACGCGGTCCGGGTGGCCGCCGCGTGGCGGGGCGCCGTACAGACGTCAGGGCGAGAGGCGGAAAGGAGCATATGAGCGTCGACATCTCCGCGATCGAGACGGTCAACCAGGCCTTCTACACCGCGATCGAGGACGCCGACCTCGACCGGATGACCGAGATCTGGGCCGAGGACTCCGGCGACGACCTGGTGAGCTGCGTACATCCGGGGTGGTCCCTGCTGGCCGGGCGGGCGGAGGTGCTGCGATCGTGGGCGCTCATCATGGCCAACACGACCTACATCCAGTTCGTGCTGACCGACGTGAACACCAACGTGCTCGGCGATGTCGCCGTCCTCACCTGTGTGGAGAACATCCTGACCGCGGGTGACGAAGGTGATTCCAGCTTCGCGGCGGGCAAGGTGGTGGCGAGCAACGTCTACATCAAGACCGCGCAGGGCTGGCGGCTGTGGATGCACCATGGCTCGCCGGTGCTGCAGAGCGACGACGAGGAAGAGGAAGGCGACCTTGAGCGCTGACCGGATCGCGCTGACCGGCCTGCGGGCCCGGGGCAGGCACGGGGTGCTCCCCGCCGAGCGGGAGCTCGGCCAGGAGTTCGTGGTCGACGCGACGCTGTTCCTCGACACCGCCCCCGCCGCGGCCGGCGACGACCTCACCAAGACCGTCCACTACGGCGAGCTGGCCCAGGCGCTCGTCGCGGTCGTCGAGGGCGAGCCGGTCGACCTGATCGAGACGCTCGCCCAGCGGCTGGCCGACGTGTGCCTGGCCAGTGAGCTGGTTCAGGCGGCCGAGGTGAGTGTGCACAAGCCGGCCGCACCGATTCCGCTGCCCTTCGACGACGTGGTCGTCACGATTCTCCGGAGGCGCGTATGAAAGCCGTCCTCGCTCTCGGCAGCAACCTCGGCAGGCGGTTCCAGACCCTGCAGGGCGCGCTCGACACGCTGTTCGACGCGCCGGGGCTGGAGTTCGTCGCGGTCTCGCCGGTGTACGAGACCGACCCGGTGGGCGGGCCCGAGGGGCAGAAGCCGTACCTCAACGCGGTCGTGGTCGTGGAGACCACGCTCGATCCGGCGACCCTGCTGGAGCGGGCGCAGAGCGTCGAGAACGCCTTCGGCCGCGAGCGCGTCGAGCGCTTCGGGCCGCGCACGCTGGACGTCGACCTCATCGTGGTGGGCACGGAGTCCTCCGACGATCCCGAGCTGACGCTGCCGCACCCGCGCGTACACGAGCGGGCCTTCGTGCTGGTCCCGTGGTCACAGGCCGACCCGGACGCGGTCGTGCCCGGCCGCGGTACGGTGGCCGAACTGCTGGCGGGCCTCGACCAGAGCGGGGTGCGCCTGCGGCCTGACATGAGACTGCAGAGGCCCGATTGAGTTCGTGGGTATGGAGGAACGCGTGAAGCCCACCCGCCCCGCGATCCTCGTCGGCATCGTGGTCGTCGTCGCCCTGCTCACCTTGCTGGTGGTCCGCCCGATCTACGCCGATCTGCCGGTCATCCCGTGGACGGCGATCCCGACGGTGCTGCTGCTCGCGATCGGCGAGGCCTACACCGGCTGGATGACCAAGGCCAGGATCGACCGCAAACCCGATACCGAGCCGGTCGAGCCGCTGGCGGTGGCCCGGCTGGCGGCCCTGGCGAAGGCCTCGGCCTACGCGGGCGCCGCCTTCGCGGGTGTCTTCGCCGGTTTCGCCCTGCACACCGTCCAGCTCCTGACCCGCGAAACCCCCCGTGGCGAGTTCTTCATCGCCACCGCCTCCTTCGCGGCGTTCGTCGCCCTGATCGGCGCCGCCCTTTACCTGGAGCACTCCTGCCGCATCCCCAAGTCCCCCGAAGAGAAGACCTGACTCACAGCCCGAGGTAGCGCGTCACCGCGTGCTCGACCTCGGCCAGTTCGTCCCGCCCCAGGTAGTAGACAGGCTCGCCGTGGACGAATCCGACGTCGAGGACGCGGATCTGGTCGACGAGGAACCGGGTGAGCGTTCCGCCGAGCTCGATCTCGGGGCGGAAGACGGCCGGCCCCGCGCTGGTGGAGGTGGGGACGACGGTCGCCACGCTCCACGGCATGGACGTCGGGCTGAGCACCAGGCCGTAGCGCTTTCCCCGCTGCTCGTGGCCACGTTTCGTGTCTCCCAGGTCGATCCGGTAGACCGCGCCTCTGATCACCAGGCGTCCTGTTCGGTGGCGAGGTCCTCGCCGGTCAGTTGTTCCGCGTCGGCGCGCGCGTGCTCGATCCAGACCTCGCGCTCCAGCAGCCGCAGGGCGCGGCGGATCACGTCGCTGGTGCGTTCGCCCTCGCGCAGGGCGGCCTGGATGATCTTCTCGTCTTCCTCGTTGGGCCGGAAACCGATCGTCGCCATGCCCTCAGGCTAACTCCGTGTTGAACATTTGTCGCGCGTTTGTTCAACGGCTGCCTCGGCGGGCGAAGAGGGCGATGACCGGGAGGGTGCAGATCAGGGGGCCGAGGATGGCGAAGGGGCGTTCCAGCCACCAGGCCAGGGTGGGGGCGGGGTTTCTGGAGGGGAAGCCGAAGAGCCACCACCAGACGCCGAGGGCGATGGCCATGCCGGTGGTGTGGAAGAGGAACAAGGGGAGGGCGAAGCTGTTGATGGTGTCGTTGACACCGCGCCAGATCGGCTTCTCCAGCAGGCGTTCCATCGCGGGGCGGAGGACCTCGACCAGGCCGATCTGGAAGATCAGGAGGGCGACGATGACGAAGGTGGGCGGGGCCATGTTCGAGAGCTTGTCGCCGGGGACGCCGACCATGGAGCCGGGGTAGAGGCCCGAATAGACCAGCCCGAACAGGGCGAACAGGCCGGTCCACAGCAGGGCGACGTCGTAGCGGCGGGGCAGCTCCACCACCCGGTCGTAGAAGAAGCCCGCCTGGTGGGCCAGGCCCCACACCAGGATCATGTTGAGCCAGCCGACCGCCTCCACGCCGTAGCGCAGCCGTACGACGTCGACCACCAGGGCCGCGCCGCCCAGCCAGACGAGGGCGAGCACGTCGTAGCGGCGGTGCAGCCAGAGGGCCACCGGCAGCAGGGCGATGAGCACCAGGTAGACGGCCAGGAACCAGAGCGGGCTGAGCACGAGCAGGACCACCCGGCCCATCCACGGGATGTCGAACACCCGCGTCACCACGACGCCGATGACGACCCACACCGCGCACAGGGTCAGCGCGGGGACCGCCAGCGCGCGGATGCGCCGCCAGACGAAGGCGCCGATGCCGACGCCGCGGGCCTGCGCGCGGTTCCACGACAGCAGGTGGACGTGCCCGCCGACGTAGAAGAACAGCGGCAGCACCTGCAGCAGCCAGGTGAGGATCCATAGTCCGGAGGTGAAGCCGAGCGGGCTGGTCGGCACCGGGCCCTCGGGCTCCCACTGCAGGATGGTGAACGCCCAGTGCCAGATCACCACGGTGATCAGGCTGAGCGCGCGCAGCCAGTCGACGTACTTGTCCCGCTGGTGGGGAGGGGAGGGAGAGGTCACTTGTCGATGTCACCCACGACGAAGAACATCGAACCCAGGATGGCGACCATGTCGGCGACCAGGTGCCCCGGCAGCATCTCGCGCAGCACCTGGACGTTGCTGTAGGAGGCCGAGCGCAGCTTCATCCGCCACGGCGTCTTGTCGCCCTTGGAGACGAGGAAGTAGCCGTTGATGCCGAGCGGGTTCTCCGTCCAGGCGTAGGTGTGGCCTTCGGGCACCTTCAGGACCTTGGGCAGCCGCTGGTTGATCGGGCCCGGTGGCAGCGAGCGCAGCTTCTCGACGCAGCTGTCGGCCAGGTCGAGAGAGACCTTGACCTGCTCCAGCAGCACCTCGAAACGCGCGTGGCAGTCGCCCGCCGTACGGGTGACGACCTTCACCGGCAACTCGTCGTAGGCGAGGTACGGCTGGTCGCGGCGCAGGTCGAGGTCGACCCCGGAGGCGCGGGCGATGGGGCCGCTCACGCCGTACTGCATGATGGTGTCGCGGTCGAGGACGCCGACGCCCTTGGTGCGGGCGACGAAGATCTCGTTGTGCAGGATCAGGTCCTCGATGGCCGGCACTCGGCGCCGGGTCTCCGCGACCACCTCCGACACCCGGGTGAGCCAGCCGGCCGGCAGGTCCTCCTTCAGTCCGCCGACGCGGTTGAACATGTAGTGCATGCGCCCGCCGGAGATCTCCTCCATGACGCCCTGGAGGCGTTCGCGCTCGTTGAAGGCGTAGAAGACCGGGGTGATCGCGCCGAGTTCCAGCGGGTAGGAGCCGAGGAACATCAGGTGGCTGAGCACGCGGTTCAGCTCGGCGAGCAGGGTTCGCGCCCAGACGGCGCGGACGGGCACCTCCATGCCGAGCATGCGCTCGGCGGCGATGACCACGCCCAGCTCGTTGGCGAAGCCCGACAGCCAGTCGTGCCGGTTGGCCAGCATGATGATCTGGCGGTAGTCGCGGACCTCGAACAGCTTCTCGGCGCCGCGGTGCATGTAGCCGATGATGGGCTCGGCGGTGGCGATGCGCTCGCCGTCGAGGGTGAGCCGCAGCCGTAGCACGCCGTGCGTGGACGGATGCTGCGGGCCGATGTTGAGGATCATGTCCTCGGTGGCCAGCTCTTTGCCCTGAGCGACCTCGGCCGCGCCCGCTCCTATCCCGACCACGCGTTCCGTCATACGGCCATGCTGCCACCGTGCGCGGAGGCGATCCAGCTCGGGTGTCGGTCAAGGAACGACAAAGAAGCGCATTTCCGGGTGTAGGGCGGGGAGGACTCTCGTGATGGGGGGAGATTTGGCATGAAACGTGTACTTTTCGATATCGCCGCCCTGATCTCGCGGGTGACGATCGGCGTCATCTTCCTCGCCCACGGCTTGCAGAAATGGCAGGGCGCCGGGCTGGAAGGCATCACCCAGGGGTTCACGCAGCTGAACATCCCGCTACCGCAGCTGGCCGCCGGGTTCACCATGACGGCCGAGACCATCGGGGGACTGTTCCTGATCATCGGTCTGCTGGTGCCGCTCGCGGCACTGGCCGTGCTGGGGGTGGCTCTGGGAGCGCTGATCTTCGTGCACGCACCCAACGGGATCTTCATCGCCGACGGCGGCTGGGAACTGGTGGGCGCGCTCGGCGCGGCCTGCCTGCTCCTCGCCGTGCTGGGTGGGGGCCGCTTCAGCGTCGACGGGCTTCTCCTGGGGGCCTACAGACGGCGGAACGAGCGTCGCGCCGCCGAGGCGGAGGCCGCTCGGGCGCCCATCCCCGTGACCGAAGAGCCCGCCTACACCGAGACGGACACCACGCCCGCCGCGACCGAGCCGACCGCGCCCATGGCCGGGCCTGCGACGCCCGCCCGAGACGAGACCGCCGCCGACACGGCGGCGCCCGCCAGAGGAGAGAGCGCCGAGGCCGGCGAGACGCCATCGACGTACGGCCGGTCGGACGCCGACGACTCCGGGACGCCGCCGCAGTCGGAGGTCACCGAATCAGGGTCCACCTCGTCACCTGGGCTGCCCAGGCAGCGGGAGCCGGGCAAGCACGCCGCGCCCGGCGGCGAGCCCGGCAGCCAGGGGCTGAGCGGCCCGCAGAGCTGGTCGGAGGAGGAACGCAAGGACATCGACGCGCTACTCGCGGACAACCCGCGGCGTAAGGACCGCGGCTAGGGCCGAGCGGATCCGGCGACGAGGTCGCGCAGGGCGCCGAGGAGACGGTCCACGTGCTCCTCGGTGGACCCGATGCCGATCGACGCCCGTACGGCGGAAGCCGTACCGTCCTCGCACCCTCCGTCGGACTCGCCCAGCAGGTGACGCACGAACGGGTGCGCGCAGAACTTGCCGTCCCGCACCCCGATGCCGTAGTCACCGGACAGCGCCTCGGCGACCTCGCGGGCGGTGTAGCCGTCCACGACGAACGACACGATGCCCACCCGCGGGTGCTCGGGCCCCCACAGTGACAGCTCGCGCACCCCGCCGATCCCGGCCAGGCCGGCCCGCAGGCGGGAGATCAGCCGCTCCTCCTCGCGGACCAGGGAGGTCCAGCCGGTCGAGGTCAGCGCGTCGCAGGCGGCGGCGATGGCCAGCGCGCCGAGTACGTTCGGCGTGCCCGCCTCATGGCGCGGCTCGGCGTCCTCGTGCCACTCCGCCTCGTCCGCGCCCACGGCGCGCACCGCGCCGCCCCCCTTGAGGTACGGCTCGCCCGCCGACAGCCAGTCCCGCCGCCCGATCAGCACGCCCGCGCCGAACGGGGCGTAGAGCTTGTGCCCGGAGAAGGCGACGTAGTCGAGATCGAGCGCGGTGAGGTTGAGCCGCCGGTGCGGGACGAGCTGGGCGGCGTCGACCAGGATGCGGGCGCCGTGCCGGTGGGCGATGTGCGCGAGGGCGGCGATCGGCCACAGCTCGCCGGTGACGTTGGAGGCGGCGGTGACGACCAGCAGCGCGGGGCCGTCGACGGAGGCGAGCGCGGCGTCGGCGGCGCGGACGGCCTCGCCGGGGAAGGCGGGGGCGGCCAGGCGTACGGTCCGGTCCCAGGGGAGCAGGGAGGCGTGGTGCTCGGTGTCGAAGACGACCACGGTGGTGCCCTCGGGCAGGGACCTGGCCAGCAGGTTGGTGGAGTCGGTGGTGTTGCGGGTGAAGATCACCGCGTCGTCGGGGCGGGCGCCGGCGAAGGCGCGGACGGTGTGCCTGGCCTGCTCGTACCGGGCGGTGGTGAGCTGGGAGGCGTACCCGGCGCCGCGGTGCACGCTGGAGTAGGCCGGGAGCGCGGCGCTGACGGCCGCGCTGACCGGCTCCAGACACGGCGCGCTGGCGGCGTAGTCGAGGTTGGCGTACGGCACCAGCCGCCCGCCCCTGACCGGAACCTCAAGGTCGGCGCCCAGCACGGCGGGGATGGCCCGCCCGCCCCGCTGAACGGCGATGGCGGTGGGGGAGTCGGCCTGGGCGGGCACGGCGTTGAAGATCGTCAGAGTGGACACGCGAAAGCCTCCGGAGGTCATCGGACCCCTGGCCGTGGCGTATCGGAGCCCGCGCTTGCCCGCCACACCTCGTGACGGACCAGGTCCTCACCCGGGGCACCCCGCCGCGGACGCGAGGGTTGCCGGCCAGCGAGCCGGGGCTTGGCGCTGGCACTCATGACCTACGGCCGAACTATAACCGACACTTGGCGGTCGTTCGCAACCCGGCATTCGAGACGAGTGTGACCATGAAATGAACTTCTCCGACACGTCGCTCGTTGGGGCCAGGGAGGAAGACCGGCGAGCATGGAGGCACGGATGTTGGACTGGGTGGCAGACCCGCAGATCTGGATCGGGTTCTTCACCCTGGTTGCTCTGGAGATCGTGCTCGGTATCGACAACATCATCTTCATCTCGATCCTGGCCGGGAAGCTCCCGCCCGAGCAGCGGGACCGGGCCAGGGTGCTGGGGCTCGGCGCCGCGCTGGTCAGCAGGCTGGCGCTGCTGCTCGCGCTGTCGTGGGTGATCAAGCTCACCGCGCCGCTGTTCGAGGTGTTCGGGCAGGAGATCTCGGGACGAGATCTGATCCTGCTGCTGGGCGGGCTGTTCCTGCTGGCCAAGAGCGTCATCGAGATCGGTGACAGCATGGAGCTGAAGGACAAGGGCGGCAAGGAGCGCGCGGTCACGTCCTTCGCCTCGGTGATCCTGCAGATCATGGTGCTGGACATCGTGTTCTCGCTCGACTCGGTGATCACCGCGGTGGGCATGGTGGACGAGCTCGGCGTCATGGTGGCGGCGGTCATCGTGGCGGTGCTGGTGATGCTGTTCGCGTCGGGCCCGATCAGCAGGTTCGTGGACAAGCACCCGAGCATCAAGATGCTGGCGCTGTCCTTCCTCGTGCTGATCGGCGTGGTGCTCATCGCCGAGGGGCTCGGCCAGCACATCGCCAAGGGCTACATCTACTTCGCGATGGCGTTCTCGCTGGTGGTGGAGCTGCTCAACATCCGGATGCGGACCAGGCAAGCACGGAATGCCGACCATAAGATGGAATAGTGCAATTTGATCCTTGGAATCCTGATTTCGTCGCGCACCCGTACGACGTCTACGCCCAGCTCAGGCGCGAGGCGCCGGTCAGCTTCTTCGAGCCGACGGGGCAGTGGCTCATCGCCCGTCACGCCGATGTGAACGCGCTGCTCAGGGACCGCCGCCTGGGCCGCGCGTACCTGCATGTGACCACCCACGAGGAGTTCGGCCGCGAGCCGGAGCCGGACTTCCAGGATCCGTTCTGGCGGGTGGTCAGGGCCGGCATGCTCGACGTCGAGCCGCCCGTGCACACCCGTCTGCGGCGGCTGGTCTCCAAGGCGTTCACCCCGCGCATGGTCGAGTCGCTCAGGCCGAAGGTCAAGGCGATCGCGGAGTCGCTGATCGACGACTTCGTCGCCAAGGGCGGCGGCGACCTCATCTCCGAGGTGGCCGAGCCGCTCCCGGTGACGGTCATCGCCGAGATGCTCGGCGTCCCCGAGGCCGACCGCCACCTGCTGCGGCCCTGGTCGGCCGACATCTGCGGGATGTACGAGCTGAACCCGTCCGAGCAGGTCCAGCACACCGCGGTACGGGCGGCGGCGGAGTTCGCCGACTACCTCAAGGATCTGGCCCGCCGGCGCAGGGCCGAGCCGGGTGACGACCTGATCAGCCTGCTCGCCCAGGTCGCCGACGAGGGCGACAAGCTGACCGAGGACGAACTGGTCGGCACCTGCGTGCTGCTGCTCAACGCGGGTCACGAGGCGACGGTGAACGTCACCGGCAACGGCTGGTGGTCGCTGTTCCGCAACCCCGGCGAGCTGGCCCGGCTGCGCGCCGACCACTCGCTGCTGCCCACCGCGATCGAGGAGCTCATGCGGTGGGACACCCCGCTGCAGATGTTCGAGCGCTGGGTGCTGGAGGACATCGAGATCGGCGGCGTGCGCATCCCGCGCGGCGTGGAGGTCGCGCTGCTGTTCGGTTCGGCCAACCGCGACGAGGAGGTGTTCCCCGACCCCGACCGGCTGGACGTCGGCCGGGCCGACAACCCGCACATCTCCTTCGGCGCGGGCATCCACTTCTGCCTGGGGGCGCCGCTGGCCAGGATCGAGCTGGCCGAATCCTTCGGCGCCCTCCTGCGGAAGGCGCCGAAGATGGAGCTCGTCACCGAGCCCGTCTGGAACCCCGGCTACATCATTCGAGGGCTTCGGTCGCTGGACGTGTCTGTGTGAACCGCTCGATGAGCGGCTCGACCAGCCTGGCGGCCAGCGGTCCGAACGCGGCGAGGATCAGCACGTAGGTCGCAGCCAGCGGCCCCAGGTCCGGGTGCACGCCCGCGGCCACGGCCAGGCCGGCGACCACGATGTTGAACTCGCCGCGCGGGATCAGCGCGATGCCCGCGCGGGCCCGGCCAGCCCTGGCGATCCCCGCTCTTCGCGCCGCGTAGATGCCCGTGGCCATCTTGGTCACCATGCTGATCACCGCCAGCAGCACGGCCAGCCCGGCGACCGGCCCGATCTTCGTCGGGTCGGTCTGCAGACCGAAGAAGACGAAGAACACCGCGGCGAACAGATCGCGCAGCGGCATCAGCAGGGCGCGTGCCTCGTGCGCGAGCTCACCCGACAGCGCGATGCCGACGAGGAAGGCGCCGACCGCGGCCGAGACCTGGAGCTGCTGGGCGATCCCGGCCACCAGCAGGGCCAGGCCGACGACCTTGAGCAGCAGCACCTCGTTGTTCGGGCTGGACACGAACGCCTCGATGAAGCGGCCGAAGCGCAGCGCGACGATGAGGACGACGGTGACCGTGCCGAGCGCGATAGCCACCGTGATGGCGCCGCTCACCAGGCTCACCCCGGCCAGCAGCGCGGTCAGCACCGGCAGGTACACGGCCATGGCCAGGTCCTCGAAGACCAGCAGGCTCAGCACCACGGGTGTCTCGCGGTTACCGATCCACCCGAGATCGGACAGCACCTTCGCGGTGATGCCCGAGGAGGTCATGTAGGTCACGCCCGCCATCGCCACGGCGGCGACGGGACCCCAGCCGAGCAGCAGGGCGGCTATGGCGCCGGGTGCCGCGTTGAGCACCATGTCGACGAAACCGGCTCTGGCGTTGCCGCGAAGACTGGAGACCAGTTCACTCGCGTTGTACTCGAGGCCGAGTGTGAGCAGCAGGAGGACCACGCCGATCTCGGCGACGATGGCGATGAAGTCCTCGCTGGTCGCGAGGGGGAGGATGCCGCCCTCACCGAAGGCGAGGCCGGCGATGAGATAGAGGGGGATGGGGGAGATTCCGGCGCGCAACGCGAGAGCGCCGAGTACACCGAGTGCAAGGATGATCCCACCGAGTTCGAGAAAGACGATCGCGGTGTGATGCACTAGCCGTCCGTCAGTATGTCGGCGACTGCGGAGGTGTTTTCCTCGTCACCGACGACGACCACGACGTCTCCGGCGGCGAACGAGAAGTCCGGGGTGGGGCTCGCGTGCACCTGCCCGGCCCTGACCACGGCGACGACGGAGGCCCCCGTGCGCGTCCTGATCCGGGCTTCGCCCAGCGTCCTGCCGTCGTACGGTGAGCCGCCCAGGATCGGCAACTGAAGGCTGACCAGCCCCTCGACTTCGCGATGCAGGTCGTTGAGACGCTGCACGATTCGAGGGGCGCCGAGAAGCTCGACGAGCGCGTCGGCCTCCTCGTCGTTCAGTTGTATGGCCTCACACGCCCGGTCGGGGTCGAACCGGTCATAGATGACCAGGTCCCGGCGACCGGCACGGTGTGAGACGACGGCGATGCGGCGGCCGGACTGGGTGGCGAACTCATGTTTGAGTCCTATGCCCGGCAGGGCGGTCTGTTCGATCTCCACTCTTTTACCGTATCTGGGTAAGCCACCCAAAGCCCCCCAGACCCCCCGGGGCAATCAGCTCCGCCTCCTCGGCGGCGCGGGCGAGAGCGCGCAGGTAGGCGCGCGGGTCAAGGGCGGCGAGATCGAGTGGAGGGCGGGTGCCGGTGATCCCGAGCGAGCGCAGGATGTCACGCTGTGTGGACAAGCCTGTGGATATCGCTCCGGCGTTCTCGCCCGCGGCGGCACAGGCGTCGAGCGCCACGTGCGCGGTGATATCGCAGGTCCCGTCGGGTATGGGTGCCACGACCGACCCGTCACGGTATCCGGTGATCGTCCCGTAGGGCGGGCGGTTATCCACAGGGTGTGCATAATCTATGGCCACCGCACGGCCTCGCGTGAGCCGTACGATCACGCTCGCCCAGGCCTCGTCCCTGGGCCTGCCGATCTCCGCGCGGGCGCCCACGCGCGGCATCGGCCACCAGCGCTCCAGCCAGTCCAGATCGGGCCCGGACACCGGCGGGCCGAGCCGCTCCTCGCCGGTATCCGGATCGACCAGCACCAGCCGGGGCCCCTCGGGGGTCTGCTCGGCCACGTCGAGTGGCACGTTGTCCAGCCACTCGTTGGCGATCACCAGGCCGGTGACGGACTCCGGGACGCTCGCGCTCCAGGCGATGGCGTCGTCCAGGCCCGGCGGCCTGGAGGACAGGTCGACGGCGGTGAGGCGCAGGCGCTCGCGCAGCGCGGGCTCCGCGGCGGCCAGCACGCGGCTGACCAGGACCCCCTCACCCGCGCCGATGTCGACCAGGTCGATCCGCGCGGGCCTGCCGAGCTCGCCGTCGGTCTCGACCAGCAGCGCCAGTACGGCCTCGGCGAACGCGGCCGACGCGCTGACCGAGGTGCGGAAGTGTCCGGATGGGCGTTCGCGCAGGTAGAAACCCGCGTCGCCATAGAGGGCGCGCTCCATGGCCGCCCGCCAGGTGAGCCACATGTCACGGACTATCTCATGGCGCGCCAATGACACGCCGAGTAATGCTATTGCCACACTCTGTCGCCGCTTTGCGCTAGCGTTACGGACTGTCACCGGGCGGTCGCCCCGGCCCGACCCCCAGCGGGCGCGGTTCGCTCACCGGTGGCTCGATCATCCCGACCTGCGGCCCCCGGCCGCATGCTGAGAGGAGCCCCTCGTGTTCAAGAAGTCCATCGTTGTCGCCGGCGTGCTGGCCATGATGTCGCTCGCCGCTCCGGCCCACGCCGACAACAACACCAGCGGTCGGAGCGGCGTGCTCTCCGGCAACCAGATCTTCGCCCCGATCTCCGTGCCGATCAACGTGTGCGGCAACGCGATCGCCATCCTGGGCGTGGCCGTCGCCGGCTGCAAGGGCGGCGCCTCGGTGGAGAACTACTTCTAGAGCGTGAAGAGACGGGCGGACCGGGTTGGTTACCGGACCGCCCGCCCCCTTCACTGCCGCGGCCGGTCAGTCGGCGGATGACCGGTCGAGCGCACCACCCTGGAGTGGGCATCATCGCGGGCGTCGGGTCAATGGCAGACTCGGCGCCCGTGTTGATGAATTCCCCTCTCTCGTTCCGACAGGGGGTGCGTAGTTTGTATGCCCTTGTCCGATTTGTCGCTACCTCAACATGCGGCAAAGGCCCAGTCACGTGCCGTGCCCCGGCTCGCTCACACGCGGCCTATACCCTGGTCGGCAGTGCAACGGGTTGACAGGGGACGGGACGTCATGGACGCAGGGGATCGCCCCGCACGGCTCGCCGTCGGCGTGCTGGGGGCGGGCAAGGTCGGGTCGGCGCTGGGCGCCGCGCTCGCGCAGGCGGGCCACCGCGTCGTCGCCGCGAGCGGGGTCTCCGACACCTCGCAACGCTGGGCCGCCGAACGTTTGGGCGTGCCCACCACCAATCCGGAGGAGGTCGTCCGCGCGGCCGAGCTCATTCTGCTGACGGTGCCCGACGACACGTTGCCCGACCTGGTCGCGGGGCTGGCCGCGACCGGCGCCGACCTCAGGGGCAAGCTGCTCGCGCACACCAGCGGCGCCTACGGCCTGGCCGTGCTGGAGCCCGCCGCGCGCAGCGGCGCCATCCCGCTCGCGCTGCACCCGGTCATGACGTTCACCGGCCGCGACGACGACCTGACCAGGATCACCGGCTGCTCGTTCGGGGTCACCTCGCCCGAGCCGCTGCGGCCCATCGCCGAGGCACTGGTCATCGAGATGGGCGGCGAGCCGGTCTGGATCGCCGATGAGGACCGGGCGCTCTACCACGCCGCCCTGGCCAACGCCGCCAACCACATGGTGACGCTGATCGCCGAGTCCTCCGAACTGCTGGAGAGGATCGGCGTGGAGCATCCGGGGCGGATGCTCGGCCCACTGCTCGGCGCCGCCCTCGACAACGTGCTCAGGATGGGCATCACCGCGCTGACCGGCCCGGTCGTCCGAGGCGACGCGGGCACGGTGCGCAAGCACGTCGACGCGCTGATCCTGGCCGCACCCGAGGCGGCGGACGCCTATGTGGCCCTCGCTAGGCTCACCGCGGACCGGGCGCTGGCCGCCGGGCTGCTCAAGCCCGAGGCCGCCGAGCGCCTTCTCGACGCGCTGGGAGGCAACATATGGACGTAGTCGTCGCGCACAACCGCGCCGAGCTGGTCAAGGCACGCGGGGAGGGGCGGCTCGCGCTGGTGCCGACCATGGGCGCCCTGCACGAGGGCCACCGATCCCTGATCCGGACGGCCAGGCGGCTGGCCCCGCAGGTGGTGGTCAGTATCTTCGTCAACCCGCTGCAGTTCGGCCCCGGCGAGGACTACTCCCGCTACCCCCGCACCTTCGACGCCGACCTGGAGGTCTGCGAGGCCGAAGGGGTCGGCGTGGTCTTCGCGCCCGCCGTCGAGGACATGTACCACCCCGACCGGCAGGTCGGCGTCTCCGCCGGGGAGATGGGCACGATCGTCGAGGGCGCGGTCAGGCCCGGCCACTTCGACGGGATGCTGACCGTGGTGCTCAAGCTGTTCAACCTGGTCCGCCCCGATGTCGCGGTCTTCGGGCAGAAGGACGCCCAGCAGCTCGCCCTGATCAGGCGGATGGTCGCCGACCTGGACGTGCCCGTCGAGGTGGTCGGCGAGCCGACCGTGCGGGAGCCGGACGGGCTGGCCCTGTCCAGCCGCAACCGCTACCTGTCCGCCGGCGACCGGGTGACGGCGCTGGCCCTGTCCAGGGCGCTCCGGGCCGGTCAGGAGCAGGCCGCGCTTCCGGGCGCCACCCCGACGCTGATCAGGGGCGCCGCGCGGACCGTGCTCGACGCGGGCGCGCCCGGACTCGCCCTCGACTACCTGGCGCTGGTCGATCCCGCGACGTTCGCCGAGGTCGGCGACGACCATAGAGGGGAGGCCGTGCTCGCGGTCGCCGCCAGGGTCGGCGGCACCCGGCTCATCGACAACGTGATGCTGGAGCTGGACCCCTCCTGAGGGCGTCCCCGGGAAAGGCGTTATCGTCATATTGACGAAATCGCGCCCCGCGAGGAGACCCCCATGAGTGCACCGGCGATTCCCCTGCGGCTGACGGCGCCGGCCCCCGGCTGGACCGTCGAGGCCGACGTGGTCGTGGTGGGCTCCGGCATCGCCGGGCTGACCGTGGCCCTGCGGCTGACCGAACTCGACCCCTCGGCCAGTGTGCTGGTCGTCACCAAGGACGTGCTCTCCGCCGGGTCCACCCAGTGGGCCCAGGGGGGCATCGCCGCCGTGCTCGACCCCGGCGACACGCCCGAGGAGCACCTGGGGGACACGCTGACCGCAGGGGTGGGCCTCTGCGACGTGCCGGCCGTACGGGCGCTGGTCACCGAGGGGCCTGGGGCGCTGCGGCGGCTGATCGAGCGAGGAGCCCGCTTCGACCGCGACGAGCGGGGTGAGCTGCAGCTCACCCGCGAGGGCGGTCACCACCGCGACCGCATCGTGCACGCCGGCGGCGACGCCACCGGCGCGGAGGTGCAGCGGGCGCTCATCGAGGCCGTGCGCGCGCGGCCCGCGATCGAGGTGATCGAGCACGCCCTCGTCCTCGACCTGCTCAAGGACGCCCAGGACCACGCCAGGGGCGTGACGCTGCACGTCATGGGCGAAGGCGCGATCGACGGCGTCGGCGCCGTACACGCCAGGGCGGTGGTGCTCGCCACCGGCGGCATGGGCCAGGTGTACTCCTCCACCACCAACCCCCTTGTCTCCACCGGCGACGGCGTCGCGCTGGCGCTCAGGGCCGGAGCCGTCGTCAGGGACCTGGAGTTCGTCCAGTTCCACCCCACGGTCCTCTGGCTCGGCGCCGACTCCACCGGGCAGCAGCCGCTGATCTCCGAGGCGGTCAGGGGCGAGGGCGCGTTCCTGGTCGACGCGGCGGGCAGCCGTTTCATGGCGGGGCAGCACGAGCTGGCCGACCTGGCGCCCAGGGACGTGGTCGCCAAGGCCATCATGCGCCGGATGCGGGAGAGCGGCGCCGAGCACGTGTACCTCGACGGCCGCCACTTCGGCGCGGACAAGTGGCGGCGCAGGTTCCCCACCATCCACGCCGTCTGCCGTGAGCACGGCCTCGACCCGGTCACCGACCTGATCCCGGTCGCCCCCGCCGCCCACTACGCCAGCGGCGGCGTCCGGACCGACCTGCACGGCCGTACCTCGATCGACGGCCTGTACGCCTGCGGCGAGGTCGCCTGCACCGGCGTGCACGGCGCCAATCGGCTGGCCTCCAACTCCCTGCTCGAAGGCCTGGTCTTCGCCGAACGCATCGCCGACGACATCCACGCGGTACGGCACGCCCCCGGCGCCCCGCACCCGGGCCAGGGCCCGGAGGGCCTGTTCGACCCCCGGGTACGCGGCCGGATCCAGGCCCACATGAGCCGGGGCGCCAGCGTCCTGCGCAGCGGCGAATCGCTGGCCGAGACCGCCAGAGCCCTGCTGGACGCCCGCTGGACCCCGGTGAAGGTCGAACCGCGCACCGAGTCGTGGGAGGCGACGAACCTGCTCACCGTCGCCTCTGTGCTGGCCGCCGCCGCCGGCACCCGCGAGGAGACCCGCGGCTCGCACTGGCGCGAGGACCACCCGGACCGCGACGACCGGCAGTGGCTGGCGCACCTCGACATCACGCTGACCGAGAAGGGGCTGAGCATGACCTACACGCCGCACGGGGACGCGATGCCGCAGCGGCTCGCGCAGGAGCTGACCGCGGCCGGGCTCGACCCCGCCGACGTCGGCGCCGTGATCGACCGGGCGCTCGCCGAGGACCTGCAGGAGGCCGGGGACGTGACCAGCCTGGCCACCATCCCCGCCGCGCACACCTCGACCGCCGACGTGGTCGCCAGGGCCGGCGGCGTGGTGGCCGGGCTCGCGATCGCTGAGGCCGTCTTCACCAGGCTCGGCGCGAGCCGCGTCGAGCGGGGCGCCAAGGACGGCGAGCGGGTCGCCAGAGGCGATGTGCTGATGACCGTGACCGGGACGACCAGAGACCTGCTCACCGCCGAGCGCACCGCGCTGAACGTGCTCACCCACCTGTCCGGCATCGCCACCCAGACCGCCCGCTGGGTCGAGGCGCTGGCGGGCACCGGCACCCGGGTGCGCGACAGCAGGAAGACGCTGCCGGGGCTGCGGGCGCTGGAGAAGTACGCGGTGCGGGCGGGCGGCGGGGTCAACCACCGGATGTCGCTGTCCGACGCGGCGCTGATCAAGGACAACCATGTGGTGGCGGCCGGAGGGGTCGCGGAGGCGTTCAGGGCGGTGCGCGAGCGGTATCCCGACCTGCCGATCGAGGTGGAGGTGGACCGGATCGACCAGATCGAGCCGGTGCTCGCCGAGGGGGCGCGGGAGATTCTGCTCGACAACTTCAGCGTCGAGGAGACGGCGCGGGCCGTACAGATGGTGAAGGGGCGGGCACGGCTTGAGGCGAGTGGCGGATTGACCTTGGAATCGGCCCGTGCTGTAGCCGACACTGGCGTGGACTACGTTGCTGTGGGAGCGCTCACGCATTCCGCTGCGGCTCTGGACATCGCCTTGGACCTACGGGGGAACTGATGCTGCTCGCGATCGACGTCGGCAACACGCACACCGTTCTCGGCCTCTTCGAGGGCGAGGAGGTCATCGAGCACTGGCGCATCGCCACCGACGCTCGCCGTACCGCCGATGAGGTCGCCGTCGTGCTTCAGGGGCTGCTCGGGCAGTCGCCGTTGCTCAAGGGGGCCGATGTCAGCGGGATCGCGATCTGTTCGACCGTGCCGTCGGTGCTCAACGAGATGCGCGAGATGTGCCGCCGCTACTACGGCGACGTCACCGCGGTCATCGTCGAGCCGGGCATCCGTACGGGCGTGCCGGTCAGGATGGACAACCCGAAGGAGGTCGGCAGCGACCGGATCGTCAATTCCCTGGCCGCCATCGACCAGTACGGCGGGCCCTGCATCGTCGTCGACTTCGGCACCGCCACCTCCTTCGACGCGGTCTCGGCCAAGGGTGAGTACGTCGGCGCGGTGACCGCTCCCGGCATCGAGATCTCCGTGGACGCGCTGGCCGCGGCCGGTGCCCAGTTGCACAAGGTCGAGCTGATCAGACCGCGCTCGGTCATCGCGAAGAACACTGTGGAGGCGCTGCAGGCGGGCATCATCTACGGCTTCGCGGGGCAGGTCGACGGCATCGTGGAGCGGATGGCGGCGGAGCTGGCCGACGATCCCGACGATGTCACCGTGGTGGCCACCGGCGGGCACGCGCCGCTGGTGGTGAGCGAGTCGCGCTCCATCGACGTGCACGAGCCGTGGCTGACGCTGATCGGGCTGCGGCTCATCTACCACCGCAACACGACATGAGAAAGGGGCCCCTCGCGGGGCCCCTGTCCGGACGAGATCACATCTCGCCCTCGTCGTAGAGGTAGGTCCACTTGCCGCACTTGGTGGTGTAGTGGTCGAACGGGTTCCACTGGCACACCTTGACGCGCATCGCATAGACGTCGTCCTCGGAGAAGTGGAACGCCTTGTAGCCGGGGTAGCCGCAGTACTTCTTGACGTAGACCGTGTTCCAGTCGTACTCGTCGTCGCCGGCCTGGAACTTCACGTAGGCGCACTGTCCGCCCTGCTTGTAGGAACGGTTGTCGAGGTCGTACAGACGGCCCTTGACGTGGACGGTGTTGTCGTGGTCGTACTCGCCTTCGACGCCGATCCAGCCCTGGGCCTTGGCCAGGCCGTACTTGCCGGTCGCGCTCCAGTAGGAGGCGTAGTCGGCGGAGGAGGTGGGCGCGGAGGAGGCGGCGGTGGCGGCCTGGGCGGCGGCGGGCAGCGACAGGGCGAGCGCGCCGGTGGCGGCGACCGCGAGGAATCCCGTCGCGAGCTTCTTGATCATGACTCTCTCCTTGAGCCCCCGGTTCCGGCTCCCTGCCGGTCCCTTGAGGGACCCTGTGATCCATTAGTAACGGAGAGTTCTTTCAGGGGCCCTGCAGGGCGCCGACCAGCTCTTGCAGTTCACCAAATCGGTACGCTTTGGTCTTGTGACCGATGACGCGCCCCAGGATCTTCCCGAGCAGATGCGCATTCGCAGGGACAAGCTCGACCGCCTCCGCGCCGAGGGCGTCGACCCGTACCCTGTGACGTTCCCGCGTACGGCGACCAACGCCGAGATCAGGGAGAAATACCAGGGGCTGGAGGCGGACACCGCCACCGGAGACCGGGTCGGCGTCGCGGGCCGGGTCATGCTCAACCGCATCGGGGGCAAGCTCTGCTTCGCCACCCTGCGCGACGGCGGCGCCGACCTGCAGGTCATGATCTCGCTGGACAAGGTGGGCGAGGAGTCGCTGGCCGCCTGGAAGCACGACGTCGACCTGGGCGACCATGTGGGTGTCGAGGGCGAGGTCATCACCTCGCGGCGCGGCGAGCTGTCCATCCTGGCCGACAGCTGGGCGATCACCTCCAAGTGCCTGCGCCCGCTGCCGGAGAAGCACGTCGGGCTCACCGATCCCGAGGCCAGGGTCCGCCAGCGCTATCTGGACCTGATCGTCAACGACGAGGCGCGCCGGATGGCCCGGGTGCGCAGCGCGACCGTGCGGGCGGTGCGGGACTTCTGGCACGAGGAGGGCTACCTCGAGGTCGAGACGCCCATGCTGCAGCCGATCCACGGCGGCGCGGCGGCCAGGCCGTTCCGGACGCACATCAACGCCTACGACATGGAGCTGTATCTCCGGATCGCCATCGAGCTCTACCTCAAGCGGCTCGTGGTGGGCGGGATCGAGAAGGTCTTCGAGGTCAACCGCAACTTCCGCAACGAGGGCGCCGACTCCACGCACAACCCCGAGTTCACCATGCTCGAGGCGTACGGCACGTACCTCGACTACAACGACATGGCCGACCTGACGCAGCGGATGTACCAGAAGGCGGTCGTCGCCGCGCTGGACACCACGGTGGTCGTGCACGACGGGGTCGAGGTGGACCTGGGGCTCGCCCGGTGGCCGAGGATCACGCTGTACGGCTCGGTGTCGGAGGCGCTGGGCGAGGAGGTCACCACCGAGACCTCCCTCGACCGGGTCCGGAAGTACGCGGATCAGCAGGAGGTCCACTGGGATCCCAAGTGGGGGCAGGGCAAGCTCGTCCAGGAGATCTTCGAGGCGCTCGTCGAGCACACGCTGGTGCAGCCGACCTTCGTCATGGACTACCCGCTGGAGACCTCGCCGCTCACCCGCCAGCACCGGGACAACCCGCTGCTGACCGAGAAGTGGGACCTGATCGGGTTCGGCACCGAACTCGGCACCGCCTATTCCGAGTTGGTCGATCCGATCGAGCAGCGCCGCCGCCTGGTCGAGCAGTCGCTTTTGGCCGCCGGGGGCGACGCCGAGGCGATGCAGCTCGACGAGGATTTCCTGCAGGCGCTGGAATACGCCATGCCGCCGACCGGGGGAATGGGGGCCGGGATCGACCGCATGATCATGGCCTTCACCGGCAAGAACATCCGCGAGACGATCTTGTTCCCACTGGTCAGGCCTGCCCACTGAAATTCGCGTCATCCAATATCCGGAAATTGGCGAATACGGTGATACGCACATATACAAAATGATCACCGGTCGGCAGTCTTGACGACCTTTCCCACCCGCGTTTACGGTCTGCTGGTTGCCGCTGTTGGGAGGGCTCTGGTGAATGCGCTCACCGAGGTCGTGGGGTTGAGCCAGGCCGATCTGGATCTGCTCGCGGAGCTGGCCAGGGGGGCGACCGTCGACCGGGTGGGGCGGCAGCTGGATATCAGCGGCCGGACCGTGCGGCGCAGGCTCAGGGTGGTCTGCGACCGCATCGGTGTGGCCACGCCCATCGAGGCCGTGGCCTGGGCCGCCCGCCGGCGTCTGATCTGAGGCGTCGGCCCACCCGGTCGCTCAGTCCGCTCAGTCCGCGATGCGGACGCCGCCCACGAACGGGCGGTTGCCCATGGCCGCGACACGCACCACGTCGCCGGTGCGCGGAGCGTGCACCATCATGCCGCCGCCGATGTAGATGCCCACGTGGTGCAGGTCGGCGTAGAAGAAGACCAGGTCACCCGGACGCAGCTCCTCCCGGGAGATGTGCCGTCCGGCCGTCCACTGGTCGCCGGTGTAGTGCGGCAGGCTGATGCCGACCCGCTGGTAGGCGGCCATGACCAGGCCCGAGCAGTCATAGGAACCGGGACCTTCGGCACCCCAGACGTACGGCTTGAGCTGCTGGGTGAGCGCCCACCGCACGGCTTCGGCGGCCTTGCCGCTGCCGACGATCGGCAGGTTCACCCGGACGGCGCGGGTGCCGGGCCGGCCCGCCTCGCCCAGCGCCCTGCGGTACAGGCTGCTCTCGACCTTGGCGACCAGTTTGCTGATCTTGTCGCGCCTGCCCTCCAGGTCGTCGACGAGTCGCTGGACCTCCTCGATGCGGGTGTTGGCGGTGGCCTTGGCCTTCCTGGCCGCGTCGATGGCCCTGGCGACCTGCTGGACCTCCTGGCCCTGCTGCTGCTCCAGGGCGTAGGTGGTGGCCGCCCGGTCGAGGAAGGTGTCGGGGTCGCCCGAGGTGGTGAAGGCCAGGGTGGCGCCGAGGCCGCCCGCCATGTAGGCGCTCTGGGCCAGCAGCGTCGCCTTGACGCGCTTGGTGGCCAGGTCGGCCTCACTGGTCGAGAGCGTCCTCTTGGCCGCGCCGGCGGACTTCTGGGCGCTCTTGAGCTTCTCGCGCTGACCGTTGAACTGCTCGGTCAGCGTGCCGATCTGCGTGTGCATCTTCTCCACCTGGGTGGAGAGCTCCTTGAGCGTC
Organism: Nonomuraea sp. NPDC046570; assembly: GCF_040645915.1. NCBI lineage: Bacteria > Bacillati > Actinomycetota > Actinomycetes > Streptosporangiales > Streptosporangiaceae > Nonomuraea > Nonomuraea sp. NPDC046570. The sequence goes on from NZ_JBEYZF010000030.1 coordinate 57,701, forward strand.
GGCTTCGGGTCGGCCGTCGCCGGCCCCAGCGGCACCCCGAGCGTCAGTGCCACGAGCGCCGCGCCGAGGGCCAGGACTCTGGTGCGGTTGCGGCCCGCGCGTTCCGGAGGGCGGGCGTGCTCGCCCGCAGACTTCCCCTCGCGTCCACGCGTGCGCTCCACCAACCAGCTCCTCTCGTCGGCCTGCCGGGTTAGCTGACGGGTTCGGGCCGGAGCAGCCCTACCAGGCAGGATGCCCGGATTCACCCCGTGATGGCCGTCGCCATCTTCGGTTCCCCGGTTCCCCGAGGTCGGGGATTCGGCGCGCGCCCCCACGCGTGGTCGCGCGGATGACATCGTCGCTGGACACTAGTGCACGCCGGGTTCGTGCTCAACCAGAACTGTGAATTCTGTTGAGGTTTCACAACCGAAAGATCACAGATAGATCACGCCTCTCGGCGTCAAGGATGCCTGTGACGCCGGTTACTGGTGTGATTTGTCCCGTATTGTTGCAGGTCTGCGCGTCTGTGAATCAGGTGATTCGCCTAGTGGTCGTATGGCTACACCTGGTCATCCGGTGGTGGAGAGATGGAAGTTTAGGGCGAGCCGTAATCGGCTCGGTACGCTGAACCTTCATGGAGCAGGTCGCCGAGCGGACACCGCGGGACACCGGGAACGTGGTGCGCCGTGCGCGCACACGAGACGTCCGGAACATCAGACGCCTCGTCGACACCTACGCCGGAGCGGGTCCCAGGCTTCTGGAAAAGGCCACGGTCACGCTGTACGAGGACATCCAGGAGTTCTGGGTGGCCGAACGGGAAGGCGTGGTGGTCGGATGCGGAGCCCTGCACGTGATGTGGGAGGACCTCGCCGAGATCCGCACGGTCGCCGTCGACCCCGAATACCGGGGTCTCGGCATAGGTCACGGGATTGTCGCCGCCCTGGTCGGTACGGCACGCGAGCTGGGGCTGCGGCGGGTGTTCTGCCTCACCTTCGAGGTCGATTTCTTCGCCCGGCACGGATTCACCCCGATCCAGGGCACACCGGTGTCTCCCGAGGTCTACGCCGAGCTCCTGGCCTCATACGACGAAGGAGTGGCCGAGTTTCTCGATCTTGAGCACGTGAAGCCGAACACCCTGGGGAACACCCGGATGCTCCTCCATCTGACTTCGATTGACCCGGGTGTCGACTAATGGGAAAGGTGATTGTCGATACCTATGTCGATACGTTGGTCAACAGCAAGCATGTGTCCTGACATGTGCCACATGCGCCATCGAAGCGAGGTGACACGGTGAGCACCGGACAGCCGCCGTATCCACAGGACGAACCCGAGGACAATTCTCGCCGGTCTCCTGAATACGGACAGCAGAACACGGGACGCCCCGGCGAGCCCGACCCAGATGTGACGATCGTGGGCTACCGGACGGACGGCGGCGCCTACGGCCAGCCCGACTACGGTCAGCAGCAGGGGTACGGCCAGCAGGCCCAGTCCCAGCCCGGCTACGGTCAGCAACCTTCGTATGGCCAGCCTCCCTACGGCCAGCAGCAGCCCGGCTACGGGCAGCAGCAGCCGTCCTACGAACAGCCCGGCTACGGCCAGCCTTCGGGTCAGCAGGGCTACGGCCAGCAGCCCCAGTACGGCCAGCAGCCCGCCCAGGCACCCGACTACGGCCAGCAGCCCGACTACGGTCAGCAGGGCTACGGTCAGCAGGGGTACGGCCAGCAGGCCCAGTCCCAGCCGGGCTACGGCCAACAGCCTTCGTACGGCCAACAGCCCTACGGTCAGCAGCCCGGCTATGAGCAGCCGCAGCAGCCGTCCTACGAGCAGCAGCAGTACGGTCAGCCGTCCGCGCAGCAGGGCTACGGTCAGCCCGGCTACGGTCAGCAGCCTCAGTCAGGACAGCAGGGCTACGGCCAGCCTGCGGCTCAGCAAGGCTACGGACAGCCTTCGGGGCAGCAGGACTACGGCCAGCCTTCGGGACAACAGGGGTATGGGCAGCAGCAGCCGTCGGGCCAGCAGCCGGGCTACGGCCAGGCTCCCGGCTACGGCCAGCCCACGGCCCCCGGCTACGCCCAGCCTTCCGGCCAGCCCGGCTACGGGCAGCAGCAGCCGTCCTACGAACAGCCCGGCTACGGCCAGCCTTCCGGTCAGCAGGGCTACGGTCAGCCGCAGGGATACGGTCAGCCTGGCTACGGCCAGCCGTTCGCCCAGCCGGGCGGCGTGCAGCCGCCGGGGGCGCCGGCGCCGCTCGCCGAGTGGTGGCAGCGTCTGGTGGCCAGGATCGTCGACGGTGTCATCCTCGGGGTGGTCACCGGGATTCTCACCTTCGTCCTCACCATGATCCTCGCTGCGATCATCCCGATGGCCGGTGGCTACGACCTCGCCACCGGGTCGTACTCGGCGCCGATCGGGCTCTGGCTGGTGCCCGCCATCGTGGCGGTGATCCTCGTCTCGATCTACATCGCGTACGAGTTCTTCATGACCAAGATGAACGGCCAGACGGTCGGCAAGATGGTCATGGGCATCGCCATCGTCCCGGTGGGCGGCTCGCTGCCCGCTGGCCCGCTGGCGAACGACACCGCGCTCAAGCGGGCGGCGGTGACGTGGGGCGGTCTCGTCCTGCAGATAGTCCCCATCGTCGGCTTCGTGCTCGGCGGTATCGCCGTCGCGCTGAACGGGGCCTCCCTGCTGTGGGACAAGCCGATGCAGCAGACGTTCGCCGACAAGTTCGTCAACACGGTGGTCGTGAAGATCAAGTAGCGTCCGGAAAGAAACAGGGGTCGGCTGCGGTCGGCCCCTGTTTTCATGCCGGAACCGGGTAAACGGTGCCGCGGGCCGTACGGAATGAGGGGGTACGGCCGGGGCCTGTGGTCTGGTCGGAGGTGGGGATATGGCCGAGGCGAGGCCCGTGGCATCGGCCGAATGGTGAGAACGGACTGTCGGCGTCTTCTTTTACATTCTGCTCGTCGGCCTGCGGGCGATCTTCCGCTCTGTCGGGTTCTCGGCGGGCCGGTGGACGGTTGCCCGCCTGTTCGCCGGGATGCTCGGCGGACTGGGTTTTTCGGCCTATGACTGTGTGGCGCTTTCCCGGCAAGGGCGAACCTTCGGCACGGCGATCATGAAGATTCGGGTGGCGCCTGTCGCGGGAACTCCACTCACAACGGCGGATCTAGCGAAACGGGCGCTCTTCTATCCGGGTCCCGTGATCGTCAAAGGGATTCCCGCGGCGAATCTCTTGGCCGGAATCTTAGGGTTCGCTGTGTGTCTGTTCTTCTTGATCGAACGGCCACGCGAGCGAGACTCGCATGACAGAGTGGTGGGTACGCGAGTCGTCAAAGACCAGCGCTGACGTGCACGGGCGTCCCGGTCGAAGATCCGGGCTGTTTTCCGGATTTTCCCGAAGATCCGGTAAGAAGCCTGGAGAGACTGGTATTAGGCTATGACGTACTAGGGTTTGGGCAGGTGCCTCGGTCCCCCTGCCGTGCTGACGGGCTCAGTGTGGCGCTATGGTCGGAGCGAGTGCCCTTCGGGTGGCCATGGCGTGACGCCGGCCGCCTGTGCATAAAGCGCACGCCCCCACAAACCCGGCTTGGTGCGGAGCGAGGACGAATGGAAGCCGTAGCAGAGGTATTGTCAGCCCTCATCCCTCCCGCGGTCGTCGGGGGAGCGTTCATCTACGGGGTCGTCAAGTTGGTGAGAGCCGAGGGCGGTCGCCGTTCAAACCGGGAGGATCAGGCTGAGGGCGCGGAACTGACCCGGTAGTCAGGGAATCCCCGAAGCGCTGAATTGTCTCACCGCCTTTTCCGGTATATGTTTGGCTGGCGAATGAAACAATGCTCCGGGAAAGGATTGCGTAGATGGCCAAGCAGATCCAGGAGATTCTCATCGATGACCTCGATGGGGGCGAGGCCAATGAGACGGTCAGCTTCGCTATTGACGGCTCATCCTATGAGATTGACCTCAGCGACGTTAACGCCAAGAAGCTGAGGGACGCGCTGACGCCTTTCGTGCAGCACGCCCGCAAGTCCGGCGCCGTTGGCACGCGTCGGCGGGTCCGTGGCGGACAGCGCGCGATGAGCCGCGAGAAGAGCTCCGAGATTCGGCAGTGGGCCAAGGCTCATGGGCTTCCCGTCAGCGAGCGCGGACGTATCGCCTCCACCGTCGTGGAGAAGTACGAAGCCGCTCACTAACGGCCTCCGACGACCATGCGCTTATGACGATCGCCTAGGACCCCGGCGGTCGCCATAGGCGCATGATCGCGTTTGGCGACCAAGGTCGCGAAATACCGGGCGTGTCGCCTGATCGGTACGCCGTGCGCTAAACGTCGTTCGCTTGAGGCGTATCGGGAACACACCACCCCCAGACAGTAGTTGGATAGAGGGTGAACGCCCTGCTCTCGGGGAACGTCTCTGCTATAGAGCGCGTCAGCGACAGGCGGCGAGGTTCGCCGAGCCAGGGCTAGCATGCGGGATGACGGGACCGGATTTACCGGCCTGACTGACCGCTCTGTGAGGAGCGACGAGATGTTCGAGAGGTTCACCGACCGAGCGAGGCGGGTTGTCGTGCTGGCCCAAGAAGAGGCCAGGATGCTCAACCACAACTACATCGGCACTGAGCACATTCTTCTTGGTCTGATCCACGAAGGTGAGGGCGTTGCCGCCAAGGCTCTGGAGAGTCTCGGCATCAGCCTTGAGGGTGTGCGCCAGCAGGTCGAGGAGATCATCGGCCAGGGCCAGTCGGCTCCGTCGGGGCACATTCCGTTCACCCCGCGGGCCAAGAAGGTCCTCGAGCTGTCGCTCCGTGAGGCTTTGCAGCTGGGTCACAACTACATCGGCACCGAGCACATTCTGCTCGGTCTCATCCGTGAGGGTGAGGGTGTGGCCGCCCAGGTGCTGGTCAAGCTTGGGGCTGATCTCAACCGTGTGCGGCAGCAGGTCATTCAATTGCTCCACGGTTACCAGGGCAAGGAGCCGGCCGCCGCGGGTGGCCCGCAGGAGTCGGCGCCGTCGACGTCCCTGGTGCTCGACCAGTTCGGCCGTAACCTGACCCAGGCCGCCCGCGAGGGCAAGCTGGATCCGGTGATCGGCCGTGACAAGGAGATCGAGCGGGTCATGCAGGTCCTGTCCCGCAGGACCAAGAACAACCCCGTTCTGGTGGGCGAGCCCGGCGTCGGCAAGACCGCCGTCGTCGAGGGCCTGTCCCAGAAGATCGTCAAGGGTGAGGTCCCCGAGACGCTCAAGGACAAGCAGCTCTACACGCTTGACCTGGGCGCGCTGGTCGCGGGCTCGCGTTACCGCGGTGACTTCGAGGAGCGCCTGAAGAAGGTGCTCAAGGAGATCCGTACCCGCGGCGACATCATCCTGTTCATCGACGAGCTGCACACGCTCGTCGGGGCGGGCGCCGCCGAGGGCGCGATCGACGCCGCCAGCATCCTCAAGCCGATGCTGGCCCGTGGCGAGCTGCAGACCATCGGCGCGACCACTCTCGACGAGTACCGCAAGCACCTCGAGAAGGACGCCGCGCTGGAGCGACGCTTCCAGCCGATCCAGGTGGCCGAGCCGTCGCTCAGCCACACGATCGAGATCCTCAAGGGTCTGCGCGACCGTTACGAGGCGCACCACCGCGTCTCCATCACCGACGGCGCGCTCGTCGCCGCGGCGCAGCTCGCCGACCGCTACATCAGCGACCGGTTCCTGCCCGACAAGGCGATCGACCTCATCGACGAGGCCGGTTCCCGGATGCGCATCCGCCGGATGACCGCTCCGCCGGACCTGCGCGAGTACGACGAGAAGATCGCCAACGTCCGTCGCGACAAGGAGTCCGCGATCGACGCGCAGGACTTCGAGAAGGCCGCCGCGCTGCGCGACCAGGAGAAGCAGCTCCAGCTCAAGCGCGAAAGGCGCGAGAAGGAGTGGAAGGCCGGCGACATGGACGTCGTGGCCGAGGTCACCGAGGAGCTCATCGCCGAGGTGCTCGCGACCGCGACCGGCATCCCGGTCTTCAAGCTGACGGAGGAGGAGTCCCAGCGACTGCTCCGCATGGAGGACGAGCTCCACAAGCGGATCATCGGTCAGGACGACGCGATCAAGGGTCTGTCCAGGTCGATCCGGCGTACGCGTGCGGGCCTCAAGGACCCGCGCCGTCCGGGCGGTTCGTTCATCTTCGCCGGCCCGTCCGGTGTCGGTAAGACCGAGCTGTCCAAGGCGCTGGCGGAGTTCCTCTTCGGCGACGAAGACGCTCTGATCATGCTGGACATGTCGGAGTTCATGGAGAAGCACACCGTCTCCAGGCTGTTCGGCTCGCCTCCCGGCTACGTCGGGTATGAGGAGGGCGGCCAGCTCACCGAGAAGGTGCGGCGCAAGCCGTTCTCCGTGGTCCTGTTCGACGAGATCGAGAAGGCCCACCCCGACATCTTCAACTCGCTGCTGCAGATCCTGGAAGACGGTCGCCTGACCGACGCCCAGGGCCGCGTGGTCGACTTCAAGAACACGGTCATCATCATGACCACCAACCTCGGCACCCGGGACATCTCCAAGGGCCAGGGCGTCGGGTTCGCGAAGTCGAACGATGTCGAGTCCAACTACGACCGGATGAAGTCCAAGGTCCAGGAGGAGCTCAAGCAGCACTTCCGGCCCGAGTTCCTCAACCGTGTCGACGACATCGTGGTCTTCCACCAGCTCACGATGGCCGAGATCATCAAGATCGTGGATCTGATGCTCACGCAGGTCGACGAGCGTCTGAAGGACCGCGACATGAGCCTCGAGGTCACCCCCGAGGCCAAGCAGCTGCTGGCCGACCGCGGTTACGACCCGGTCATGGGCGCCCGCCCGCTGCGTCGCACCATTCAGCGCGAGCTGGAGGACTCCCTCTCGGAGAAGATCCTGTACGGCGAGCTGCGCCCCGGCCAGATCGTCAAGATCGACATCGAGGGCGAGGGCGACAACGCGAAGTTCACCTTCGTCGGCGAAGCCGCCCCCTCCCAGGTCCCGGACTCGGCCGCCGCGATCGCGGAACCGATCCAGAACTGACCCAACCCACCCGGCGCCGTGAGCATCTCCTGCTCACGGCGCCGCCGTGTGTCCTGGGCCCCATCGACACCCGGCCGGCTGCCTTGAGCGTTGTGCGAACGGGGGCTCGGCGCGAAGCCATCCGCTCTCGCAGCTCTGACGAAGGCTTCTTGACGTCCACCCGCTCATGCCGGTTCTGCGGATGACAAACCGGCCAGCAGGCCGGGTGGCTGGCCGGTCGCCGCAGCCATCGCCAGCATGTCCTGGTACTCGCGCCAGTGCGCGATCTGGCCGTCGCGGACCTTGAGTACGCCGACGAAGGGAGCCGAGGAGCGCTGCCCGGTGGCCGGATCGGTCCCGGACAGCTCGTATTCCGTGATGATCACGTTGGGGTCGGTGGTCTCGTACACCACGACCTTCCCCACCTCCAGGCGTGCCGGCGGCCCGGCCGGCTCGGGCGAAGGCGAGGAACCGCTCACGCCCGACGAGGCGACGCGGCCTGCCGGGCGGAGGAGGCCGTGGCGAAGATCCGCCTGGATGAGGTGATCGCCCTGCTCACCGCCACCTGCCAGGCCGCGCTGCACGCCGGCTGGGACCCGGACCTGCAGCGCCGCACCCTGGCGATCGTCTTCGAAGGACTGCGGCCGAGGGACGGACGACTCGGGGGGATGGACAGCGCCTGACAAGCCGCCCCTGGGCCTGGGGGCCGGATCCTTCCAGGAGAGACGCCGGCTTCAGAACTGTCAGCCGACCCGCTGCAGGGCCGTCTCGCGGCGCTCGGCCACGCTCGAGCCCGACTCCCGGCGCGCCATCCGGCGCAGCACGATCGGCGCCAGGACCAGGCCGAGTACGGCCCAGGCCCCCAGTACCCCGATGGTCTCCAGGTGCCGCCAGGATTCGCCGATCTCGATGCCGGCCGCGCCGTCCGGGAGCAGGGCCGAACGCATGCCCAGGCCGAGCCAGTAGAACGGAAAGATCTGGGCGATCCACTGCAGCCACTCCGGTATCGAGGCGATCGGGTAGAAGATGCCGGAGATCGCGACCATGCCCAGGATCGGTAGCTGGAGCAGCCCCTGGCTGCGCGTGGTGGTGAACACCGACCCCAGGATCGCGCCGATCGGTAGCGCCGCCACCATGCCCAGCACCAGCACCCAGGCCAGGGTGAGCCAGGAACCCAGGCTGCCGACCGCCAGCCCGTCGATGATGAACAGTCCGGGGATCAGGAAGATCGCCAGGTCGGCGAGCAGCATGCCGGACACCGTGACGACCTTGCCGACGAGGTAGCCCTGCATCCCGTTCGGCGTGGCCTTGGCGCGCAGCAGGGTGCCGTCCTCACGTTCGGCGGTGAGCTGCTGGCTCATGCTGACCATGCCCATCGCGACGTTCGCCCCCAGGATGCTCGGCAGGGCCAGGGTGCCGAGCAGGAGCCCGCTGGACCCGAACGCCGTGTCCCGCATGAAGAACATGACGGTCAGCATCAGCGCGGGCCAGAGCAGGTGGGAGAACAGGTCTCCGCCGTTCGTGAACGATTGCCGCAGTTCGATGAGGCCGCGCGTCCAGCCTGCCCGGATCGCGCCGGCGGTCGGGTTCATCGTGCCACCTCTTCCTGGCGTTGGACGGATTCGGCCTGGTGCACCAGGGCCAGGTAGGTCTGCTCCAGCGAGGCCCGATGGACTTCGAGTTCGCCGATCGCTTCGCCGTACCGGTGGAACAGGTCGTGGACGAACTTGGTGGACTCGGTGGTGGACTGGGTGAAGCGTCGGCCGTCGCGGGTCCAGCGCACCCTGTCCTCGCCTGCGATGCGTTGTGCCAGTTCGCCGGCGGTGCCGTCGGCGATGATCCGGCCGCCGTTGAGGATGACGATGCGGTCGGCGAGCTTTTCGGCTTCGTCCAGGTCGTGGGTGGTGAGCAGGATGGTGGTCTCGTGGCCGTCGGCGAGGCTGCGGACCAGGTCGTGGAACTCGTGTCGGGCCTGCGGGTCGAATCCTGTGGTGGGTTCGTCCAGGAAGAGCAGTTCGGGGCGGCCGACGATGCCGATCGCCACGTCCAGCCGGCGTCGCTGCCCGCCGGAGAGCATTTTGATCTTCTTGTCGGCGTGCTGGGTCAGGCCGACGGCCTCGACGAGTTCGTCGGTGTCCCACGGCCGCCGGATCTCGCCGGTGGAGTAGGCGGTGTAGTAGGCGCCGAGGTGGGCGAGGAGTTCGCGCACCCGCCATTTGCCGTGGTCGCGCCAGGATTGCAGGACGACGCCCAGTCGGGCGCGCCACTGTTCGCCGCCGGTCGCGGGGTCGGTGCCGAGTACCTGGACGCGGCCTGCCGAACGCATCCGGAAGCCTTCCAGGATCTCGATCGTGGTGGTCTTGCCTGCGCCGTTCGGCCCCAGCAGGGCCAGTACCTCGCCGTGGCGGGCCTGGAAGGTCACCTCGTGCAGGACGTCGTTCGTGCCGTAGCGCATGCGCAGGCCGTCGACATCGAGCACGATTCTGTCGCTCGTCGTCATCATCTCGCCTTCATGTGGGTGCGAGCCGGCTACTTGCCGGTGCCGGGGAGCGTCCGCAGGAGGCGGGCCATCAGTTCGGCCTTGTCGACACCCGCCAGGGCGAGCGCGCGGGGCACGGTGCCGACCTGGGCCTGCAGGATTCCGAGCAGCAGGTGCGCGGGTCGGATGTCCTTCTTGCGGGCGGCGGAGGCGAAGCCTCGTTCAAGCGCGAGCTTGGTCGACGCGCCGGGCGACGGAAGCTTCGGGGGGCTGCTCGGCTTCGGGAGGTGGAAGGCGGCAAGGGACACTCCTGCCGCGCTCAGGCTGTGCTCGAACTCCCGGTCCAGTGCCTCGCGGATCGCTTGACGGTCGAGCCCGACCGAGACCAGGACCTGGTGGGGGACGGTTTCCCGCTCGGCGGCGATCGCCAGCAGGAGATGGTGCGCCTCGATCGTCGCCGATCCGTCCGTACGGGCTTCGTGTGCTCCCTGGTCGAGGATCTTCTTGATGTACTCGTCGAATTCGCTCATGGTCAGCGCCTCCTCAGCGTGACACCGGCGGCGATGAGCCGCTTGGCGTGCTTCTTGTGGACCGCTTGGCGGGTCACCCCGAGCGCCTCGGCGACCTGCGGCCAGCTCCAGCCCGCCCGCATGGCCTGCTCGACGGCGGCGTCCTCCAGCTGATCGGCCAGGCGCCGCAACGCCGCCACGGCCGCGAGCCCGTCAGTGGGCCCCTGGGAAACGGAATTCTCAACACCAGGCATGCAAGCAACCTTAGTTGACTAAATCAGGATTAGTCAACGTGGGTTGCTTAGTTGAGTCCGAAGGTCACGGATCTCACAGCAGTCCTTACCTATTTGTTGCCTAGGCGGCTATGTCGCCACGGCAGGTAGTACTACACTGCGTAGAGCAACGATCGCCAAGTCTCGTCCAAGTGACACGCAAGATGCTGTCTCTAAGGTCAGGACTCACCCCTGGGGCGTACGAAGGAATCACCTCAGGGCGGACGCGTGGACCCTGATATGCGGGCATGCTCGACCGGGTCCGTGTGAACCGGAGGGCTCCAGGCGGGCGATGGAACAACACCTGTGCAAGCCGTGGAGGAAGCCGATGCGACTGCGTCACGATGACGGAACGCTCGTTCACTTGGCCTACAACGCCGGCGTGCACCCCGCCGAGGACCTCGAGAACCTGATCGCCCATCTCACCCGCTACGCCGTACCGGTGCGCAAGCGGCTCGGGGTCGAGCGCATGGGGGTGGGGCTGTGGCTGGCGCCCAGTGTCGCCGACCACCTGTCCGCCGACCGGATAGAGCTGGTACGGCTGCGCCGCTCCCTGGAGGAGCGCGGCCTCGAGGTCGTCAGCCTCAACGGCACGGGCGGCCGCAACCAGGAGGTCCCCGGACCGGACTGGGCCAAGCCCGAGCGGTACCGCTACACGATGGCCCTGGCCAAGATCCTGGCCTTCCTGCTGCCGGAGGACGTCCGTTTCGGCAGCATCTCCACCATCCCGATCGGCTGGCGCCGCGACTGGCCCGCCGACCTGCACGCCATCGCCACCCGGCGGCTGGAGCGGCTGGCCCGCGAGCTGCGCGGCATCTACAGCGTCACCGGCAAGACCATCAGGGTCGGCTTCGAGCCGTGGCCCGGCTGTGTGCTGGAGACGACCGAGCAGGCCCTGGAGCGGGTCGGCGGCATCGACTCCGAGCACCTCGGCGTTTGCCTGGACGCCTGCCACCTCGCCTGCGGGGACGAGGCGGGCGCCGCCCTGCGCGGTCTGGCCGAGGTGGGGGCGCCGGTGGTCAAGCTCGGCCACGTGCACAGCCACACGGGCGAGACGCCGAGCACCCGCGGCGTCCTCCAGGACACCCTGAACGCGATGCTGTCCGGTGCGGTCAACGGCACCGCGCACATCGAGGTCGAGACCCACAACCTCGCCGTCCCCGGCCGCGCCAAGGGCCCCGGCGCCCTGGTCTCCCTCCTCGCCGAGGAGCTCGACTGGGCCCGGACCAACCTGACCAGCCTGGGCCTCCAGCTGGCCGCCTGAGAACGGCTGTGCCGCCGTCCAAGGTGGACGGCGGCTGGTCACAAGGGCAGGCGATAGGTGCCGTCGGCGAGGGATTCGGCCAGGCCGTCGGTGATCAGGCCGTCCAGGGCGCGTTCGCGCTGGACGGCGTCGTCCCACACGGTGTCCAGCGCGGCCTTCGGCACCGGGCCGTGTGCCGCGCGCAACACCGCCAGCAACCGGCCCCTGCACTGCCGGTCCGTGCCGTCATAGGTCTGCCCCTTGCGTGCGGGCCCGTCGTGGGCGGGGCGTCCGGCGAGGCGCCACGCGCACCGGGCGGCGATGGGGCAGGTCTCGCAGCGCGGGGCGCGAGCCGTACAGACGAGGGCGCCCAGTTCCATCACGGCGACGCTCCAGGTCGGGGCGCCCAGCGGGGGCAGCAGTGACTGCGCCAGCCGCCGCTCGGCGGCGCTGGTGGCCGCGGGCGGGTACTCCTCGGCCCGCACGGCCCGCCCCAGCACCCGCCGCACGTTCGTGTCCAGGACCGGATGGCTGCCCCCGAAGGCGAAACTGGCCACGGCGGCAGCCGTGTACTCGCCGATGCCGGGCAACCCCAGCAGGGTGGCGTGGTCGTCGGGCACCTCGCCGCCGTGCTCGTCGGTGATGGTCCTGGCGCACGCGTGCAGCCGCAGCGCCCGGCGCGGATAGCCGAGCCGGCCCCAGTGGCGTACGGCCTCGCCGGACGGTTCGGCGGCGAGCGCGGCGGGGGTGGGCCAGCGCCGCATCCACTCGTCCCAGACGGGTAGCACCCGGGCGACCGGAGTCTGCTGCAGCATGATCTCGCTCACCAGGACGCCCCACGGCGTCGCGTCGGGATGCCGCCAGGGCAGGTCGCGGGCATGCTCCGCATACCAGTCCAGAATGGGGTCCCGTAGCAGACTCGGCTCAAGCACGCCCCAAGGGTACGGCCGCCCCGCGACCGCTCGCGGGGGTGTGGCCCATCTCGGCAATGACCCGGCGTGTCGTCACTCAGCGTGCGCAACGAATCACCATGCTGGGCGTATGGATCCGGATACGACATCTGGCGACGGTGGCGATGTCTACTGGCGCCGGCGCATGAGCTTGCTTGTCGGTGTGCTGGTCGTGGTGGCCGTGGTGGCCTGGGCTTGCTCCAGTGGGCACGACGGCCCGCAGCAGGCGTCCAGCGCGCAGTCGAAGACGAGCGCCGCGCCTGCCGTCGATCCGCTGCTGGCCGGGCTACCCACGGTGACGATCACCCCGACGCCCACGACGGCGGCGGTGGTCACGCCGACCGCCAAGCCCACACAGACGAAGCCGGCTGAGCCACCCGTGCGGCCGCGCCGTCCGGGTGAGCCGTGCGAGCAGGGCCAGCTGGTGCTGAGCATGCAGGGCCGTCAGGAGGTCTACGCCGGCGGCGCCTTGCCGAACTTCCTGATCACGCTGGTGAACACCGGCCCGGTCATGTGCACCGCGGACGTGGGCGCGCGGACGATGGAGATCCTCATCACGTCGGGCAAGGACCGGGTCTGGTCCACCTCCGACTGCGTCAGCGGCGACGGAAGCGAGCTCAGGAGACTGGAGCGGGGCATCCCGTACGTGCGGAGCCTGGACTGGGACCGCAGGCGTTCGGGGCAGAACTGCGGGGGCAAGCGGGCGGACGCGCTGCCGGGCACCTACGTGGCGGTGGTGCGCACGGGGAAGCTGAAGAGCCCCAAGACGGTCTTCCACCTGCGGTAGGTCAGACGTAGCGCTCCAGGATGGAGGACTCGGCCAGGCGGGACAGGCCCTCGCGGACGCTCCTGGCCCTGGACTCGCCGACGCCGCCCACGGCCTGCAGGTCGTCGACCCCGGCGGCGAGCAGCTTCTGCAGGCTGCCGAAGTGGTCGACGAGACGGTCGACGACGGTGGCGGGCAGCCGGGGCACCTTGGCCAGCAGGCGGAAGCCGCGCGGGCTGACCGGGCTGTCGAGGGTCTCGCTGCCGCTGCGGCCGAGGACCTGGGCGACGGCCGACAGGTCGAGCAGCTCGCTGCCCGACAGCTGGTTGAAGTCGTGCAGCGCCTCCGACAGCCGCCGCTGGCGGCGGCCGGAAGGGGCGGGCAGGTAGTCGCGGACGACCAGCTCCCGCTCGGAGTCGACGCCGGCGACGAGCTCGTCGAGCTGCAGGGAGAGCAGGCGGCCGTCGGTGCCGAGCTCGACGACGTAGCCCTGGATCTCCTCGGAGATCCGGCGGACCATCTCCAGGCGCTGGGCGACGGCGGCGACGTCGCGGACCGTCACCAGGTCCTCGATCTCCAGGGCGGACAGCGTGCCGGAGACCTCGTCGAGGCGGTGCTTGTAGCGCTCAAGGGTGGCCAGGGCCTGGTTGGCCTTGGACAGGATCGCCGCCGACTCCTCCAGGACGTAGCGGATGCCGTCGAGGTAGAGGGCGATGATCCGCATCGACTTGCTGATCGCGATGATGGGGAAGCCGGTCTGCCTGGCCACCCGCTGGGCGGTGCGGTGGCGGGTGCCGGACTCGTCGGTGGGGATGGACGGATCGGGCACCAGGTGCACGGCCGCACGGACGATCTTGTGCTGGTCGCGGTGCAGCACGATGGCGCCGTCCATCTTGGCAAGCTCGCGCAGCCGCGTCGCGGAGAAGTCGACGTCGAGCTCGAATCCGCCGCTGCAGAGCTCCTCGACCACATTGTCGTAGCCGAGCACGATGAGCCCGCCCGTCGACCCGCGCAGGATGCGCTCAAGGCCGTCGCGGAGGGGAGTGCCCGGAGCTACTTCGGCCAGGGCCGCTCGACGACGGTCGTCGAGACTCCTGTCGTTTGCCACCTGACCCCCGTGTCACTAGTCGCCCTCAGCTTACCGGCGAAGCCCGCTCGCGCGGCGGGCTATGTGACGTGGGTGAGAGCGTCCCACACGTTCTCCGCCTCCATGACCTCGAAGCCGGGGGCGAAGGCGACCGGGCCGACCGGCACCAGCGTGCGCTGGTCACCGGGTCTGCGGCGGGTGCCCTCCTCCAGCGAGCCGGCGGGGACGAGGGCCCGGCTGAAGCCCAGCCTGGCCGCCTCGGTCAGCCGCCTGCGCACATCCCTGACCGGGCGCAGCTCGCCCGCCAGGCCCACCTCGCCCAGCGCGATCAGGCCCGCGGGCAGCGGCTTGTCGCCCGCCGCGCTGGCCACGGCCAGCATGACCGACAGGTCGATCGCGGGGTCGACGAGCTTGAGCCCGCCCACGGTGGCGGTGAACACGTCGCAGCCGCCGAGCCTGGCGTTGAGCCTGCGCTCCAGCACGGCGAGGATCATCTGCACGCGGTAGGTGTCGAGCCCGGAGGAGGTGCGCCGGGGCTGCTGCGCCTCGGTCCGCGCGACCAGCGCCTGCACCTCGGCGGGCAGCGGGCGGGTGCCCTCGACGGTGACGGTGACGCAGGTGCCGGCCACCGGCTCGGTGCGCCTGGAGACGAACAGCCCGCTCGGGTCGGTGATGCCCTCGATGCCGCGCTCGTGCAGGTCGAAGCAGCCCACCTCGTCGGTCGGGCCGAAGCGGTTCTTGATGGCGCGCACCATGCGCAGCCGGGAGTGGCGGTCGCCCTCGAAGCTGAGCACGACGTCGACGAGGTGCTCCAGCGTGCGCGGGCCCGCGATCGAGCCCTCCTTGGTGACATGGCCGACCAGCACGGTCGCCATGTTGCGCTCCTTGGCCAGCCGCACCAGGTTGGCGGCCACCTCGCGCACCTGGGTGACGCCGCCGGGCACGCCCGTCGCCTGCGAGGAGCCGATCGTCTGCACCGAGTCGACGACGAGCAGCCGCGGCTCCACCTTCTCCACGTGCGTCATCAGCGCCGACAGCTCGGTCTCG
The DNA here is from genome assembly GCF_040645915.1 of Nonomuraea sp. NPDC046570. Classification (NCBI taxonomy): domain Bacteria; kingdom Bacillati; phylum Actinomycetota; class Actinomycetes; order Streptosporangiales; family Streptosporangiaceae; genus Nonomuraea; species Nonomuraea sp. NPDC046570. The sequence goes on from NZ_JBEYZF010000030.1 coordinate 73,040, forward strand.
GCGGCGAGGTAGAGATTGTCGCGGACCGCGCCGATACGGTCGGCGCGCAGCCTGACCTGGGCGGACGACTCCTCGCCGGTGATGTAGAGGACGGTGTCGCGCTCGGCGATGCGGGCGGCGGCCTCCAGCAGCAGCGTCGACTTGCCGATGCCGGGCTCGCCGGCCAGCAGCACCACCGCGCCCGGCACCAGGCCGCCGCCGAGGACGCGGTCGAGCTCGCCGACCCCGGTCGTACGGGCGGCCGCGATCTCGGCCTTGACCTGGCCGATCGGTAGTGCCGGGCCGCTGGTCGCGCCCGGCTGCACCGCGTGCGCGCCGCCCCGCGCGCCCTCCTCGTCGACCGTGCCCCACGCCTGGCACTCGCCGCACCGGCCCACCCACTTCTGGGTGCGCCAGCCGCACTCGGCACAGCGGTAGCCGGGCTTCTGCGCAGTCTTCGCCATGCCGAGCAGGCTAGCGGGCGCGGGAGACAATCTAGAGCGGGCGCGTCTGGAAGACGGTGGTCTGCGGGTACAGGTTCACCGTCCCGGCGGGCGGCGGGACGTATCCGGGCACCACGGACAGGTCGTGGGCCTCCTCGTAGACCTTGAGCTTGGCCTTGCCGGGCCGTACCACCAGGGTGACGTCCAGGCCGTCGGCCGGCGGGCGGTGGAAGGTGAAGCCTTCGCGCCCGCCCAGGTCCCGGCCCTCGACGGTGAGCGAGACGACGTCGGCGTCGGTGCTCAGGCCGGTGATGGGGGCCTGGCCGGTGGGGGTGAGGCGGAGGGTGAGGGTGCGGGTGCCGCCCGCGGTCTCGTCCTTGAGCACGGTCAGCTCGGGCGCGCGCAGCGGCGCGGCGGGCGCGCTGGTGGCCCGCGCGCCGTCGTCCCCGAAGAACGTCTGCGCGTCCGCCTCGGGCAGGCGGGTGTACTGGTCGAGCCAGGGTACGCCGGTGATGCTCGGCAGGGTCGCCCAGGCGGCGGTGCGGTTGCCCGCGTCGAGCGAGTAGTTGAGCCACCCCTGCCGGGGATGCGCGGCGTCGAACGAGTCGGTGGCGAGCCCGGTCACGACCAGGCCGGCGGCCACTACGACGGCCCCCACGGGCACCAGGGCGCCCTTGCGGTAGAGCGCGCCTACCAGCGGCAGCAGCAGGAGCAGGAAGAGCGTGAACTGCGGCGCGGCGACCAGCCCGCCGATCTGCACGCCCAGGTCGAGCGTGGTCAGCGAGATCACGCAGAGCAGCACCGCGGCGGGCGCCAGACCGACGGTGAGGGCGACGGCCTGCCACACCGGCCGCGTCAGCCGCATGGCGACCAGCCACCCGATCGACGCCCCGAGCGCGGGCAGCGTCAGGTTGTGCGAGCCGCCGGGCAGCAGCGCCACGAACGCCACCCCGAGGACGGCCACGAGCAGCAGCGCCCCCGCCGCGGCCGCGGCGCCACCGCGTTCCCGCCGCTCGGCCACGGAGGAGTCGCCGGCGCCCTTCGAGCCGATACGGCGGAGCAGCCCGTACCAGGTCAGCACGATCGCCACCGCCCCCACCAGCAGCCCCGCGTGGAAGAACCACGGCCGGTACGGATCCCCGGTGAACATGCCCGCGTACTCGGGCCGCAGCCTCACCAGCAGCATCGGCCAGTACACGAACGCCAGCGCCCCGACCGCCACGACCGGCACGAGCGCCAGCCCGGCGGAGACGAGCGTGCGCGGCACCGTGACCAGTCCGCGCCGGCGCAGTCCGGCGACCACCAGCACGGCCGCCGCCAGGGCGAGCAGCGCGATCGGCCATTCCAGCCACGCCGGGTACCGCACGAGCGCGCCCGGCACGGTGAAGTAGACCGAGTCGCCGCCCGCGCTCAGTCCCGCGAGGTCGGCCCGGCCCAGCGCCGCGGTGAGCGCGAGGGTGTTGTCGCCCATCATCTGCAGGGTGCCCCGGTCCAGGTGGGCGGGGTCGTCGAGCGGCGTGTGGTAGTAGGCGCCGCCGGCGACGAAGGCCGAGTCGATGCCCGTCCAGCCGGCCTCGGTGAAGACGGTGAAGTCGGTGTCGTTGGGCAGGATGCGCATGAGCGCCGCGGTCCCGGAGTCGGCCGCGGGATGAGGGGCGGCGGAGCCGTACATGCTCATCAGGCCGGCGTTGCCGGGGGAGGTGCGGAAGGCCATCACCGGGCCGCGTACGCCGCGGGCCTCGTGGTTGAGGACCACGATGTTGCCCTTGGCCAGCGGGTCGGACTTGACGAACGCCTCGGCGCCCATCAGGCCGCTCTCCTCGCCGTCGGTGAGGAGCACGACCACGTCGTTCCTGAGGTCCTTGGGCAGCGTCCTGACGACCTCCAGGATCGTCGCGACCCCGGCCCCGTCGTCGGCGGAGCCGGGTCCCGAGGGCACCGAGTCGTAGTGGGCGGCGAGCACGATCCGGCCGGTCGGCGCGGTGCCGGGCAGGACGGCGACGATGTTGCGCATCGCGCCGACGGGGATGCTCTCCTTCGGGTCGTCGATCGGGGTGATGCCCACGCTTTCCTGGACCCGGGTCTGCAGGCCCAGTTCGCGCAGGCGCTTCAGCAGGTCATCGTGGACCCGGTCGTGCTCGGCGGAGCCGGGCGGGCGGGGGGTGTGCAGCGCCGTGGTGACGTGTTCGGCGGCGCGGGATGCGCTGAAGCCCTCGCCCGAGCGCGCCTGAGGTGGCGCCTGGTCGATAAGGGTGAAGGTGACCAGCAGTGCGAGTAATGCCAGTCCAAGCGCGGCGTATGACCTCATACGGGACAGGGTAGGCGGCGGGATCGGCCCCGAAATCGGCCGGTGTGACGATCTTCGGATCGTACGAAGTGCTTATTCAGGCCAGTCCGAGCTCCCCCGCGAGGAGGCGCTTGGGCTTGGCGCCGACGACCTGCCTGACCGGTTCGCCGTTCTCGAACAGGAGCAGGGTGGGCAGGCTCATCACGCCGTAGCGGGCCATCAGTTCGGGGTGTTCGTCGGTGTTGAGCTTGCCGATGGCCAGGCCGTGCTCGGCCTCGATCTGCTCCAGCACGGGGACGACCATCCGGCAGGGGGGACACCACTCGGCCCAGAAGTCGACCAGGATCGGCTCGCCGGCGCGCAGGACCTGCTCGTCGAAGTTCTCGGCGGTCAAGGTGATCATGTTTCTCCTCGTCTGACGCATCCTCGGCAGGCCGCGTTGAGCTGGGCGGCCACCTCGGCGCGGCGTTCCAGCAGGGTGCGGAGGTCGTCGTCGATTTCGGTGAGCTTGCGCCGGTAGACGGCCACCGACTCGGCGCACGAGCCGCCCGAGGGGTGCCCGGCGCGCAGGCAGGCGACGAACGGCCTGGCGTCCTCCAGGGTGAACCCCACGGTGAGCAGCGAGCGGATCTCGCTGACCAGCTTGACGTCGGCCTCGTCGTACTCCCGGTAGCCGTTCTCGCCGCGCCGCGCCTCGATGAGCCCGTGTTGCTCGTAGTAACGCAGCGAGCGGGCGCTCACCCCGGCCCGCCTGGCCAGCTCACCTATCCGCATGCCCACACGCTAAGCCTTGACACTGGCGTCAAGGTCAAGCCCCTCAGAAGTGCCGCCAGCGCAGCACGTTCGGGTAGGCGAGCTCCAGGCCGGGCGTCTCGGTGATGGCCGCCTCGGCGACCTCGGGGGAGAACTCGATGCGCAGCACGTCCTCCAGGTCGGCCCGGCGCTCGAAGGACATCCGCAGGTCGAGCGGCCTGCGCTGCCAGCCGTGGCGGGACCAGAAGTCCTCCACGACCCTGGCGTCGTAGGTGGGGACGGTGCCCTGGAACCAGCGGCCGAACGCGCCTCTGGTGGCGTCGAGGTCGATGACGAAGGCGGTGCCGCCGCGCCGTACGACGCGGGTGAGCTCGCGCAGGCCGGGCTCGCAGCCGGGGCCGAAGAAGTAGGCCCAGCGGGCGACGGCCACGTCCACGCTCGCGTCCGGCAGCGGGAGGTGCTGGGCGGTGGCGGTGTGCACCTCGACGCCGGGCAGGTCGGCGCAACGGCGGCGGGCCAGCGCGGCGAGGTCGCCGTGCGGCTCCACGCCGATCACCCGGGCGGCGGCGCGGGCGTAGCCCGGCAGGTGGAAGCCGGTACCGCAGCCGATGTCGAGCAGGGTGGCGCCGTCCCACCCGCGGATGCCGCGGATGGCCTCGTCGGCCGCGCCCTCGGGGTCGACGGCGCGGTTCTCCAGCTCGTAGACCTGGGGAGCGTTCCAGATGTTCGGGCTGGGAATGGCCCCCTTCGCGATCCTCGGCATGCCACCACCGTAGGGGCTGGCGCGCCATATCGCCGCCACCCGCTTAGGCTGGCAACGTGGCAGACGTCATCCGCGTGCCCAATGCGAAGATCGCATTGTCCACGGCTTCCGTATATCCGGAACGCACTCCCGACGCTTTCGAGCTGGCCGCGCGCCTCGGCTACGACGGCGTGGAGATCATGGTGGGTGCGGACCCGGTCAGCCAGGACATCGACGTGATCGAGAGGCTCTCCGACCACTACCAGGTGCCGGTCCTGGCCATTCACGCGCCCTGCCTGCTGGTCACCCAGCGGGTGTGGGGGCGCGACCCGTGGGCCAAGCTGGTCAAGGCGCAGAAGGCGGCCGAGCGGCTGGGCGCCCAGACGGTCGTGGTCCATCCGCCGTTCCGCTGGCAGCGCGACTACGCGCGCGACTTCGAGACGGGCCTGGCCCGGATGCGCGACGAGACCGACGTGATCTTCGCGGTGGAGAACATGTTCCCGCTGAAGGCCCGCGGCAACGACGTGGTCCCCTACTCTCCCGACTGGAACCCCGTCGACTACGACTTCCCGCACGTCACGCTCGACCTGTCGCACACGGCGGTCTCGGGCTCGGACGCCATGGAGATGGCCACCAAGCTCGGCGACCGGCTGGCCCACCTGCACCTGGCCGACGGCCTCGGGGTGTCGAACAAGGACGAGCACCTGGTGCCGGGCCGGGGCAACCAGCCGTGCGCGCCGATCCTGGAGCGGCTGGCCCGCTCGGACTTCGAGGGCCTGGTCGTGCTGGAGATCAACACCCGCAAGGCGGCCAGCCGCAGCGAGCGGATCGACGACCTGGCCGAGGCGCTGGCCTTCGCCCGCCTCTTCCTCGCGGTACGCGGATGAGCCTGACCGGCCCCGCGCGGGAGCTCGGTCGGGTCTTCGACCAGGTGGCCGACGCCTACGACGCGGCCAGACCCGGCTACCCCGACGACCTGTTCCGCACGCTGGCCGAGGTGTCGGAGGTGGAGCTGTCCGGCGCGACCGTGGTCGACGTGGGTGCGGGCACCGGCATCTCCTCCCGCGCACTGCGGGCGCGGGGCGCCCGGGTGATCGCGATCGACCCGGGCGAGCGCATGCTCGCCCGCCTGGCCGCCCGCACCGCCGCGGACCCCACACCGGCGGTCCCGGGTACGGCAGGCCACCTGGCCGCCGTCCGCGCCGACGGTAACGCGCTGCCGATCGCCGACGGCTCGGCCGACCTGGTGTGCTACGCCCAGTCCTGGCACTGGCTGGACCCGGCCACCTCGATCGCCGAGGCCAGGCGGGCCCTGCGCCCCTCGGGCCGGATCGCCGCCTGGTGGAACACCACCGACCACGACCAGGCCGACTGGCTGGCCGCCTACGAGGTGCGCCTGGCCGAATCGTGCCCCACCTACTGGGGTCCCGCCCACCCCGAGTGGCGGGTGCCGCAGATCGCCGCCGTGCTGGACGCGGGCGGGCTGCGGGAGAGCTGGGTGCACTGGACCAGGCTGGTCGGGATCGAGGACTTCCTGCTCAACCTGCGCTCCCACTCCTACATGGCGGCCATGGCGGTGGAGGCGGCCGACGAGTTGGTCGCCCGGCAGCGGGTGGAGCTGTCCAGGGTCTACCCGGGCGGTCTGCTGAGCGTGCCGATGCGCGTCTACCTGGCGGTGGGGCGTTGACGGTCAAGCGGCGTCCGGGCCGCAGGCCGGGCTCGGCCGACACCCGGGGTGAGATCCTCGCCGCGGCGAGGAAGGTCTTCGCGGAGAAAGGCTTCGACAAGGCCACGGTCCGGGGCATCGCCCGCGAGGCGGCGGTGGATCCGGCGCTCGTGCACCACTACTTCGACACCAAGGAGGGCATGTTCGTCGCGGCGATGAAGCTGCCCTTCGACCCGGCCGAGCTGCTTCCCATGCTGCTCGACGGTCCGCGTGAGCAGGTCGGGGAGCGACTGGTCCGGTTCGTGCTGACGATCACCTCGGACGCTGAGGCGCGTCAGCCGCTGCTGGCGCTGATTCGCTCGATCATGTCCAACGAGCAGGCGGGTGGGATGGTCAGGGAGTTCCTGACCAATGCTCTGCTCTACCGGGTGGCCGAAGGTCTCGGTGTGCCGCACCTGCGGATGGAGGCGGCGTTCGCGCAGCTCTTCGGTGTGGTGATGGCCCGGTATGTGATCAGGATGGAGCCGATGGCGTCGGCGGACATCGAGGACCTGGTGGCGTTGCTGGCGCCGACGATCCAGCGTTATCTGGCCGATGGCGTGAGCTAGAGCATTGTTCTAGAATCTACTATGACTAGGGTGACCACCGTCACGTACCGAGCAAAAGTTACTCATCGGTAGGATTTCTGGGAGACCTGGTCATTAACGTGGATGACCGGCGACCGTACGCTGGCAGCCAAAGTCGTCTGTGGGAGGACCCGTGCTCTGGGTAGCCGTCATCGGGCTCGTCATGACCGTTGTGGCCGTGGCCATAGCGGGCCGCCGGGTGCTGTTCCTGTTCAAGCTGGCGACGGTCGGACCACCGGCGCCGGAACGTATCGAGTACGCCAAGGCGCATGTGGGCGAGGAGCTCAAAGCGCAACTCGTCGAAGTCTTCGGCCAGAAGAAGCTGCTGAAGTGGACGCCGTCCGGCGTGGCCCACTTCTTCGTCATGTGGGCGTTCTTCATCCTGCTGACCGTCTACATCGAGGCGTACGGCGCGATCATCCAGGGGGCGATCACCGGGCGGCCCGACTTCCACATCCCGCTCATCGGGCAGTGGGGTGTGCTGGGCTTCCTGCAGGACTTCATCGCGGTCGCCTGCCTGCTCGGCCTGGTCGCCTTCGCGATCATCCGGATCAAGAACTCGCCCAAGACGCTGGGCCGTGAGTCCCGCTTCTCCGGCTCGCGCCTGGGCGGCGCCTGGCTCGTCCTGTTCATGATCTTCAACATCATCTGGACGCTGTTCCTGGCCCGCGGCGCGGCCGCGGCGAACGGCAACTTCCCCTACTCCTCCGGCGCGTTCGTCTCGCTGGCGCTCGGCGACGTGCTGCCGCAGAGCTCGCTGCTGGAGGACATCGCGCTGCTCCTGCACATCGGCTTCATGCTGGTGTTCCTGGTCATCGTGGTGAACTCCAAGCACCTGCACATCTTCACCGCGCCGCTGAACGTGATGTTCTCCCGCCGTCCCGACGGGCTCGGCGCGGCGCAGGAGATGCGCATCGACGGCAAGGTCGTCGACTTCGAGGACGAGGAGCTCGACGGCGACCGGCTGGGCCGGGGCAAGATCGAGGACACCACCTGGAAGGGCTTCCTCGACTTCTACACCTGTACCGAGTGCGGGCGCTGCCAGTCGCAGTGCCCGGCGTGGAACACCGACAAGCCGCTGTCGCCGAAGATGCTCATCCTCGACCAGCGCGACCACGCCTTCAAGATCGCGCCGTACCTGATGGCGAGTGAGGAGGAGCGGTCGCACGCGGGCCAGGACGTGCTGGCGCTGCTGGAGAAGCCGCTGGTCGGCGAGGAGGGCGTGATCCATCCGGACGTGCTCTGGGCCTGCACCAACTGCGGCGCCTGCGTGGAGCAGTGCCCGGTGGACATCGAGCACATCGACCACATCCTCGACATGCGCCGCTACCAGGTGATGGTGGAGTCGTCGTTCCCGTCCGAGGCGGGGGTGATGGTGAAGAACCTGGAGAACAAGGGCAACCCGTGGGGCATGTCCGAGATGAAGCGGGCCGACTGGATCGAGGAGCTCGACTTCGAGGTCACGCTCATCGACGAGAAGATGCCCGAGGACACCGAGTACCTCTTCTGGGTCGGCTGCGCCGGAGCCCTGGAGGACCGGGCCAAGAAGACCACCAAGGCGGTCGCCGAGCTGCTGCACATCGCAGGCGTGAAGTTCGCCGTGCTCGGCCCGGCCGAGGCGTGCACCGGTGACCCGGCCCGCCGCCTGGGCATGGAGTTCCTGTTCAACATGCTCGCTCAGCAGAACATCGAGACGCTGAACGAGGCCGGCGTCAAGAAGATCGTCGCCACCTGCCCGCACTGCTTCAACACACTCGCCAACGAGTACCCGCAGCTCGGCGGGCACTACGAGGTGGTGCACCACACGCAGTTGCTGTCCAAGCTCGTGGACGAGGGCCTGCTCACCCCGGTCACCCCGATCGAGGAGAAGATCACCTACCACGACCCGTGCTTCCTCGGCCGCCACAACAAGGTCTACTCCCAGCCCCGCGACATCATGTCCAAGGTGCCGGGCGTGCAGACCCAGGAGATGCACCGGCACAAGGACCGCGGCTTCTGCTGCGGCGCCGGCGGCGCCCGGATGTGGATGGAGGAGCGCATCGGCAAGCGCATCAACACCGAGCGGGTGGACGAGGCGCTGACCACGAATCCGGACACCGTCTCGACCGCCTGCCCGTTCTGCATGGTGATGCTCGGCGACGCCATCAACGAGAAGAAGAACTCCGGCGAGGCCAAGGAATCGCTGGAGGTTGTGGACGTGGCGCAGCTCCTGATCAAGTCGGTCAAGGGCGCGTCCTGACGCTGGCAGTCAGAACTCCTCCGCACCTTGTGTGGAGGAGTTCTGGAGGTCAAAGTGGCATATGGCCGGAAATCTGTCATCCACATAACGGGAAAATCACGGTAACCTCAACGTCGCATGGCTTCATTCGACGGGGAGGGGGCTGGTGATGCGCGTCGTGGTCACGGACGCGGAAGTCACCCTGGCTGACGTGCTCTCCCTACGACTCGCGCTGGACGATCCGCTGGAGGAAGGCACCGAGTTGGTGCTGCGGCACCGGGCCTCCGGCGTGGAGCGTGACATCGCCTTGGGCAATCCCGGGGCCGAGATCCGCGACGCCACACTCGCCGTCTCCCTGTCGCCCCTGACGCTCACCGCCGGGCGCTGGGACGCCTACCTGCGCCGCGACGGCCGCCGCTTGCGGCTCAGGAGCGTCGATCCCGGCTTCTCCCTCGACCACCTCGACACCTACGCGCTGTCCAAGCGCACCCTGGCCTACCGCGCCTACCGCACCCGCACCGGCTTCCTCGCGCTGAAGATCTCCGAGGCCGAGCCGGGTGCCGAGGTCCGCGCGATCTGGTTCAGGGAGGGCCGCTTCGAGGTCACCGGCCTGCTCGCCTACACCGGGCTGGACGACGACGACTCCCGGCACGAGGCCCGGCTGTCGCTGCACCGCCGGCAGGCGGCGGTGGCGCCCGCCCCCACGGTGGCGACGGTGGCGACCGTCCAGGGGGTGCGTTTCCACGCCGCCGTCTCGCTGGTCGACGTGCTGGCCGCCGACCCGGGGTGCTCGGGCACCTGGGAGCCGTCGCTGGAGGTGGCGGGGGTGCCGACGCCGCTGCGGCTGACCTCGCGCCTCGACGACATCGACGGCAAGCGCCGCCGCCTGCACTACCCCGCGGCGAAGATCGACGGAGTGCCGATCAGGCCCTGCTACACCGCCGACGACGAGCTGCGGATCGAGGTGGGCGGGTGAAGGTCTGCCTCGTGCTTCCTTCGGCGTACGGCATGCGCGGCGAGGTGCGGTCCACCCTGAACCTCGCCTCCGACCTCGCCGAACGCCACGAGGTGGAGGTGGTGAGCGTCCGGCGGCAGAAGGAGAAGCCGTTCTTCCCGGTCAGCCCCGCGGTGCGGATGCGCTCGCTGATCGACTCCCGGCCCGGGGTACGGCATGTGCTGCCGCACGGGCAGGTGCGCACCGAGGTGGCGCTGTGGCGGATGCTGCGCTCGCTCAAGAGTGACGTTCTCATCACCACCAGGCCGAACATCAGTGTCCAGGCCGCCAAGTACGCGCCCAAGGACCTGCTGAAGGTGGCCAGGGAGTGGGGGCGGCCTGCCGTACCGGCTCCGGTGTTGCGGTTCTATCCGCGGCTGGACGCGGTGGTGACGGCCACCGAGAGCGCGCAGGAGGAGTGGCGATTGCTGCTCGGCCAGGAGATGGTCGTGCACGCGGTGCCCGACGCGCTGCCCGGCGGGCCGTGGCCGCGCTCGCGGATGGACAACCGCATCGTCGCGGCGGGCGGCAGGTGGGTTCCGGTCAAGGCGTACGACCGGCTGATCAGGGCGTTCGCCACGGTCGCCGACAAGCGCCCGGACTGGCGGCTGCGGCTGTACGGCGGCGGCCCCGAGGAGCGGCGGCTGCGGGCCCTGGTCCGCGAGCTGGACCTGCACAACCACGTCTACTTCATGGGCACCACCTCCGACCTGACCGGCGAGTTCGCCAAGGCGTCCATCGTGGCGACCACCACCCGCACCGAGACCCTGGGCATGACCGTGCTGGAGGCGCTGGGCTGCGGGGTGCCGGTCGTCGGCTTCGAGGGCGCCAAGGGGCCCGCGGAGTACATCGTGACCGGCTACAACGGCGTGCTCGTGCCCGAGGGCGAGGCGGAGCTGGAGATGTACGCCGCGGCGCTGCTCGCGCTGATCGACGACGACCGGCGGCGCAGGTCGCTGGCGGCGGGAGCGCTGGAGACCGCGGCCAGGCACGCCGCCGCCGAGGTCGGGGAGCGCTGGGAACATCTGATCGGCGAGTTGCGTGATCAACGCTGATGCATACGGCTTACGGGTACCTTTGAGTCATGCATGGGTACAGCGGAGACAAGCAGGCCTATCTCACTCGTCTCAGGCGGATCGAGGGGCAGATCAGGGGCCTGCAGCGCATGGTGGACGACGATGCGTACTGCATCGACGTGCTCACCCAGGTCTCGGCGGCCACGAGAGCGCTGCAGGCGGTGGCGCTCGGGTTGCTGGAAGAGCACATCTCGCACTGTGTGGCCGACGCGATCAACACCGGTGGCCCCGAAGCCGAGGCGAAGGTCAAGGAGGCGTCGGCGGCGATCGCCCGGCTCGTCCGTTCGTAGGACTTGACTGACTAGTCATCTCGGGCCGCGAGAGCTAGCCGCAACCAAATGTCCCGGACCCCTCGGGAGTCCGGGACTAGGTCAATGTGATGGTCTTCAGCGGCTCGCCGAAGTCCGCAATCCGAGCGCGTCGTCGAGCTCATCCAAGGTCAGCCGCTTCTCGCTGATAGCGACGGCGGTCAGCACCTCGGCGTAGAGCGCAATCTCGTCCAACGCGACACGGTCGTGGACCCGAGAGTCCAGGTCGTCGTGCCCCACCGCGTCGTCCTTCCTTCCGCAGCCCACACCCTCTTCGAGGTTACGGCGGGGACCCTTCCTGCGACATGGCCCATCGGAGTCATTCCTTTCGGCGCCCTCGCGGCCCCCTGAGGATCATTTCCCGAACGCGAGATCACAATTCAGCGAATTGCCCGCTAGGTGGAGTGTTAGAACGATATAGGCGGAGTTAGGGTGAAATAGCGGGTTTAGTGGTTTAAGTGGGGATGTCGTCGCGCTCGTGGATGAGCCACCGCACCACCACCGAGGAGCTCGGGAAGCCCCGCGCCGGAACCTCCGCCCCCGTCAACCGGCACCACGCCAGCCCCGTGGCGTAGACGGCCCCCAGAACAGCCGCCGCCGTCGCCCTGTTCGGCGGCTCCACATCCAGCCCCCGCGCCGGCACCGCGAACCCACTCGGCTCGGTGTCCTCCCCCGCCTGCGGCCCCCCGAACCCGCCCGTGCCCGGCCCGGCGAACCCGCCCGTGCCCGGCCCCGCGAACCCCGCCGCCGGTACGGCGAAGCCGCCGCTGTTCTCCACGAACCCGCCCGTCCCGGTGTCGTCGCCCGCGATGCGCACGGCGGGCCGGGCCGGCGTGGCGCGCGTGATGTGCAGGGCGTGCCGCAGGCGGTGGTCCAGCCAGGTGGAGATACGCGCCAGCTCCTCCTGGTCGTCGGCGACGTCCGTGGCCAGGAAGGCGGCAGCCGTACGGACCGGGTCGCGGGTGAAGGAGAGCGCCTCGACCAGGTCGTACACCCGGTGCCTGAAGTGCTGGGCCGGGTCGGTCTCGGCCAGGATGGCGCCGGAGAGCCGCTCGGGGACGCGTGACAGCCACGCCCGCCGTACCGCGTCGTCGCCCTCGTGGGCCGCGCGGTCGTCGAGGCCGGGGTGGTGGAGGGCGGGTTTGAGCATCGCGCGCAGCGCGCGGGCGCGCGGGCGGAAGCGGGCGTCCGCGGCGAGGACGGCGGCCGTGTCGGCGATCAGCGCGCCGATGCGCAGCGCCGCGCGCGGCTGCCCGGCGCGGATCCGGTCGGCGTACAGCGCCACCAGGTGGGCCAGCGGCGGGGCCGGCAGCCAGCGCACCCACTCGTCGCCGGGCAGCGGCCGGCCGAGGTACTCGCCGAAGACCGACAGCAGCCGCTCGTTGCCGTCGAAGGCGGGCGCGTAGGCACACCACATGATCGTCGCCCAGACGGCGGCCACCGTGCCGGGCACGTCTGTGGCGAAGATCTCACCGAAGGCGGTCAGCGGGAAGTCGCCGACCGGGCGCCTGCCGTTGGCCCTGACCAGCTCGCGTACCCGGTCGGTGAGCTCGGCCGGCACGTCGGGGCCGATGAACGCCTGGCACGAGCCCCGATCGCCGGCCAGATCGGCGGAGCGGGGGAGGAGATGCAGCGGCAGCACCGAGCCGTGCGCCACCACCGAGACGGGGTGCCGGCGCGGCGGCGAGGCAAGGTGCCAGTTTCCGTCGCGGGGATCCTGGAGATACCACCGCGCATGCGCGCCGAACTGCCAGTGCCCTCCGTCCGGAGTCACCAGGGTGCGGGCCGCGACGGCCCTGGCCTGAGCGGGGGCCGCAAGCGCGGCCCAGCGCGGGTCCGCGACCATCGCGCGGACGTCAGCCTCGACGGCCGTGAACGGCATGGCGGCCATGTTACTGGCAGGGTTACTGGCAGGCACGGAGGCAACCCCCAGCTATGAGCGGCAGAATGTCCGGTATGAGAGTGAAGATCGCGGTGGCTGTGGCGATGGCGTCCGTGCTGGCAGGGTGCGGCACGGAGGCTGCGGGACAGGCGCCCGACCCGGCGGGGGCACTGGTCTACACGGCGGCGGACGTCAAGCCGCCCACTCCGGGCGGTGAGGTGGGCTCGGCCTCCAGCGAGTTCGCCGACAAGGCCGAGCTCAAGGTCTGGAACAGGCTGAGCGAGACCGAGCAGGACCTCGACCGGATCGCCAAGGTCGACGTCGACACCACGGCCAAGGACGCCCTCCACCTCCAGCCCAGGACCTCCGCCTGGTTCGACGGCTTCCGTGGACCCTTCCTCTACCAGGAGCTCGCCGGCGACATCGTGATGCACCTGCGGGTCAAGGCCGAAGGGCTGAAGACCGCCCAGCCGAAGCGGAAGTTCTCGCTCGGCGGCGCGATGGTGCGTCTCCCGGGCTCCAACGACAAGCCCAACTGGCTGTCCATCACCACCGGCACCGGTGACAGCGCCAAGCGCGTGGAGGTGAAGAGCACGGAGAACGGCAGCTCCAAGCCCAAGGAGATCGAGGTCAAGCCCGGCTGGGTCGAGCTCGTCCTGGCCAGGGCCGGCGGCGCGGTCGTCGGCCTGTACAAGGAGGAGGGCGGCGTCTGGAAGGTGGGCGCGCGCTGGGCCAGGCGCGACCTGGTCGAGGTGCCCTCCCTGCAGTACGGCATCACCGGCTACACCGACTGGGACAGCTACAGCACGCTCAAGAAGGACGCGACCAAGGGCAACGCCAAGCTCGTCAAGGGGGTGCCCGACCTGAAGCTGACCGTGGACTACGTGCGCTTCCTGCGGCCCGAGCCGCCGGAGCGGGCCGACCTGACCAACCCCGCCTCGATGCCCGACGACGCCCTGATCAAACTGCTGACGCCCGCCGGTGTCTAGCGGCCTTGGCGATGTAGCGTTCGGGCGTCTCGGCGAAGGAGGCCCGATCCTCGTCGGTGAGCTCGCGGATCACCCTGCCCGGCACGCCCGCCACCAACACCCCGGCGGGGATCTTCTTGCCGGGGCCGACCACGGCGCCGGCCGCGACCAGCGTGCCCGCGCCGATCCTGGCCCCGCCGAGCACGATCGCGCCGATGCCGATCAGCGCACCGGTCTCCACGTAGGCGCCGTGCACCATGGCCTTGTGGCCGAGGCTGACCCGGGGCTCCAGGATGGCCGGCTCGCCGGGGTCGGCGTGCAGGCAGCAAAGATCCTGGACGTTGCAGGCGTCGCCGACCTCGATGGCCTCGTCGTCACCGCGGAGGACGGAGCCGTACCAGACGTTCGCCGCCCGACCTATTCGCACATGTCCGACCACGACTGCCCCAGGGGCCACATACGCTTCAGGGTGAATATCCGGAATCGCGGACTCGTCCAGGGCTGCGATGTACGGCTGCTCGCTCACCTGCGACATCGTAGTAGTCCGATAATTCCCGGGCAGGTATGGCGTTCGGGTTGCGGACTTGGGCAGATGGCAGGAAAGTCGTCTCCTGACACGACGTTGTCGGATCCTCACAAACCGCAAGCTCCCCCACCTAGGTACTCCTCATGACAAACCAGCACGAGAGCTTCCCCGACCTGATGCAAGAGGACTCTTTCGAAGTCGTCATGCGTGGCTACAGCCGCCGACAGGTTCACGACTACATGATCCGAAGCCGCAACCAGATCAGGGATCTGGAGGAGCGGCTGGCACGGGCGATCGACCAGGCCGAGCAGGGCCGGATCGAGCTGGCCGAGGCACGGCGCCGGATGGTCGAGGCGCCGCAGAACTACGAGGACCTCAGCCCGAGGCTCGCCCAGATCCTCAAACTGGGCGAGGAGGAGGCGGCCTCCAAGCGCGAGGACGCCGAGACCGAGGCGGCCAGGCTGCGCGACACCTCGGCCGCCGAGAGCGAGCGGATGCTCACCTCGGCCAGGGAGACCGCCGACAACATCCTCACCTCGGCGCAGGCCGAGGCCGAGCGCCGGGTGGGCGAGGCGACCGCGGCGGCCGAGCGGATGCTCGCCCAGGCCGGATCCGACGCCGAAGAGACCCTGGCCACCGCGCGGGCCGAATCGGAGGAGGCGCTGCGCGAGGCGCGGGCCGAGGCCGACCGGCAGCTCACGGCGGCCGCACTGGAGTCGGAGCAGACGATCGAAGCCGCCAGGGCGGAGGCCGAGGCGACCCTGAACGGGGCGCGGGCCGAGGCCGAGTCCACGGTGGCGTCGGCGCAGGCCCACTCCCAGGCCACGCTGGCCGCCGCGCAGCAGCGGGCCAGCGCGCTCGACGAGCACACCGGCCGGCGCGTCGCCTACCTCACCGACACCCACGGCGAGGTCGTCCGCAGGCTCAGCGAGATCACCTCGGTGCTGGGCGACCTCATGCAGCGGGAGGGCGCCGCGGGCCCGCTCCTGGAGGGGCCAGTCCCGGCACGGTCGGAGATCGAGGACGTCCGGGTCATCGTCGAGGACGACGAGCAGGACGCGCAGCCTGAGCTCTCGCCGGACCAGGAGTCGCGGCCGGACGAGCGCGACGGCGTGGACGATGAGCTGGACGGTCACGAGCAGCCTCAGGGCGAGCTGCCGCCCGGCCGGTCCCAGGAGGACACCGACGTCAACATCCAGCTGCACAACCCGTTCTCGGGGGCGCACAAGTAGTCGCGCGGGCCTCCGCCGTATGGAGCCGGCGGGGGCTCACCGGTTCAGCCGGGCCGACAGGTACGCCTCGCCTCTGGGGGAGATGCGGTAACCGGTGCCCAGGCTGATCGTGAGGCCGAGGTTCTTCAGTTTGCGGACGTTGAGTTTGAACGGCTGGAGCTCCAGCCGTACCTGGGGGGCGAGGTCGGCGGCCCGGACGCCCGGGTTGGCGGCGATCAGTTCGAGCGTGACCAGAGCCCACGAGCCCAGGCGGTCGAGGGCGGCGAGGTCGTCGGGTGTGAGTTCGGCGGACTCGGCCAATATGTCGCGCGGGTCCGGTTCGTTCACCAGGCGCAGGCTGAGCCGGTGGATCGGGCCCTCGCCGCGCAGGTCCTCCAGCAGGGCGGCCAGGTCGGGGTATCCGGCGGCCGGGGCGTCGGCGGGGTTGATCTCGTCGACGACCTCGACCGAGACGACGTCGGCGAGGCCGCCGTCGCCCATCCGGTAGCGTCCGCCGGGGGTCACCTGGCGGCGTGCCCAGCGACGGAAGGCCAGCGTGATGCTGCCGTCCCTGATCCCGTCCCGAAGCCGGCGCTCGAACAGCATGGATCCGACTGTACGCGGGGCTTGATGGCGGAAGCCCCCGCCCCCGATAGGGTCGGGGGCTTCCGCGCCTGGGGGCCCGGTGCCGGAGCCGCCGAGACGCTGAATCCGGCACCGGGCGCTTGCGGGAGGATCCGGCGGGGCCGGATCCTGGAGGGCGCGTGCTGCGGATCCCCCGCCAAAGAACGATCCACAGCACGCGCGCTAGGGGTCGGGGCCCGCCTGCCCCTGCTCGGGCAGCTCGTCGGGGCCCCTTTCCTGCTCTGGAAGGCCGGCGGGACCGCCCTCCAGGCCCGAGCGTCCTTGCTCGCGCGGTACTTCAGGGTTTTCGCGCCTCTCCTGGTCCTGTAGTTGTTCGCGCAGGCCGTCGGGGTCGTCGGCGTCGATCGTCATCGCACACCCGGCCTCTCGTTGCCCGACGCTGAGCGGGTGGTGTCGCGTGGCCCACCAGCGGCCGGCATCGCTCCGCCAGATGGTCCAGTGCGGGTTCTCCCGGGCGATTTCGGCGAGATGCCGGTCGAAGGACATCTGGTCACCCTTTCCCGGGCCCCGCTCCGCGACGTTCCCGTCTCCTCCGAAGGTGCGGCACATCTCTAGAGAAATCAATGATCGCAGGGGACAGGTCAACCTATCGCTTGACTTGTCAGCTTGACCTAGGCGTCGAAGTCGTACTGAAGTACATACGACGCCGAGTCCAGCACCATCTCGTTGAGCTCGACGGGCAGGCCCCCCGAGGTGTAGGCGACACGGGCGATGACGATCACCGGGGTGCCCGCGGGCAGACTGAGCATGGTGCTCTCCCGGGGTTGTGGCATCCGGACGCGCACCTCCTCGGTGAAGTGGGCGGGCGGGCGGCCCAGGTCGCGCAGCCGGGCGTAGACGCCGCCGGCGCCCGTGTCGGCCAGCGTGATGGCGCTGCCCTCGACGAGGTCGGCGGGAAAGAACGAGGTGGCGAGCTGTACCGGCCTGGCGTCCACCGAGTAGCGCCGCCGCCTGACCCACACCTCGGCGCTGTCCAGCAGGCGGGCCGTGTCCTCGTCGGCCCGTTCCCTGACAATCTGGACCTCGTCGACCTCGAAAGGGCGTCCCCGCGTGTCTGCCTCCCAGATCGCCCTGCCCTGCCCCCACTGCTCACGGGACAGACGCCGGGATCCGTGCCTGCGGATCGGCTTGAACTGTCGCACATAAACCCCCGATCCTCGCTTCGGCACCGCCAGCCCTTCGTTGATGAGTACGGCAAGCGCCTGCCGGGCGGTGGCGCGAGCGATGCCGTGGTCGGCCATGAGCGCGTTCTCGCCAGGTAGCCGATCACCGTCGCGCAGTTCGCCGGACAGGATTCTGGCCCGGAGGCTGTCGGCGATCCGCCGATAGATCGGGGGTTCTTGGGATACGGGGGATTCAGACACGTTCGATCACCCTCTGTCACCAACCGGGTTTGGCGTCTCCAGAGAACTTGCCCCGCCTTGTCCACGATCGCACAGATACGGAGGTTGGTACCGTGCTTCTTTTGAGCGAATCGTGCCCGTGTGGTGATCTAGCGGAGTTTATTCCGGCCGATATGGTGGAACGGTCCCAGCCGGTATTCGGGAGCCCACCAGCGCCGAGTAATCATCGCCGCCAGAACCGCACCCACCGTGTTGATCAGTACGTCGTCCACGGAGGAGAACCGGCCCAGCCGCAAGGCGTACTGAAGGATCTCGACGCTCGTCGAGGCGGTGGCGGCGACGGCCGCGACGCGGGTCAGGGAGGCGAAGCGCGCCGAGCGCACTGGCAGTAGCGCGCCCAGCGCGAAGAAGACCAGCAGATTGCCTCCCACCTGTGTGAACACCGTGCCGGCAGGGGCTTCGGTGACCCAGGTGAGGTCTCGGAAGGGGATCAGGTTGACGCCGTTCCGCCCGGCCGAAGGGGTGAGGATCATCCAGATCCAAGGGGCGGTTCCCACCACGATGCCGACATCGGCGAGGGCCGTGCGGGTGGGGGTCGGATGCCCTTGGCGGGATCTGAACCGGGTGAGCAGGAAAGCGGACAGGGCGGCCAGGGGGATGGATAAGAGACCTGCGACGATGACATGTCCCCAGGTGTTCCAGGTGTGCGTCACGGTTGACTTCCTCCCGGTCCTAAAGGACCGGGATTCCCCGTGCCGCTGACGTGGCATGCTGCCGCGCTCGTGGCCGGGGTGGTTGACGCTTCACAGACCGCCCGACGGCGAGGTCTCCACGTCCTGAGACCGCTAATCCGGCGGCCT
>NZ_JBEYZF010000031.1:0-89197 GCF_040645915.1 Nonomuraea sp. NPDC046570
CGCGCTCATCGCACTCGCCACCACCCTCGCCCTGACCGGCCCCGACCTGGCCGGCCAGTACTCGAGGGGGATCACCGCCTGCACCCAGGACAACAACTGCGACCGCTTCTTCGACCAGTTCTTCGACGAATACCAGACTCCCTTCCTGGCCGTCACCCTCGTCGTGCTACTCCTGCCCGCCCTCATCGGGATCTTCTGGGGGGCACCGCTGATCACCCGCGAACTAGAGGCCGACACCCACCTGCTGGTCTGGAACCAGAGCATCACCCGCACCCGCTGGCTCGCCGTCAAACTCGCACTCACCGGCCTGACCGCCACGGCCGCCGCCGGACTGTGCGGCCTCGCGGTGACCTGGTGGTCCGGCCCCCTGGACAAGTCCGCGGTCGGGGGCTTCGCCCAGCTGAATCCCCTGGTGTTCGCCGCACGTGGCATCGTCCCCCTCGGGTACGCGGCCTTCGCCTTCATGCTCGGCGTGACCGTGGGCATGCTCATCCATCGCACCCTGCCCGCCATGGCCCTCACCCTGGCCGTCTTCACCGCCCTCCAGATCGCCATGCCGCTGCTGGTCCGGCCGTACCTGCTCCCTCCGGTCCACACGGCCTTCGAGCTCAGCCGCTCGAACGTGGACCAGTTCCTCGTGCCGCGCGACGAGGATTCGGTGCATGTGCTCCTGGAGGCGCGGGTGCCGGGCGACCCGGGCGCCTGGGCCTTCTCCAGCCACCTCACCGATCCATCCGGACGCCCGGTCGACGACGCCGGCGGCGCCACCCTCCCCGTGTCCACCTCCTCAGGCCCCTGCGCCCCGCCCTCGGGACAGGAGCGCGACAAGCAGGGCATGGAAGCGTGCGTCGCCGAAATCAACCGGCTCGGCTACCGGCAGGACGCGACCTACCACCCCTCCAGCCGCTTCTGGACCTTCCAGTGGTACGAGACCGGCATCTACCTCGCCCTCACCCTCGCCCTCACAGGGTTCTGCTTCTGGTGGATCCGCCGGCGCCTGTCCTGACCCCGGGGGACTCACCTGAGCATGAAGATCACGATCGCCTCGACCGCCCTCGTGGCAAGCCTGCGCGTAGCGGCCCGGACAACCGGGTGAGCGCGGCCTCGTCAGCCGGGTGTGGATGCGCGGGTCAGCCGAGGGTGTAGGTGGTCTGGACGAAGCCTGCGCCCAGGGTTCTGGTCTCGCGCAGGGTGAGGTCGATGTCGTGGTCGAGGGGGCCGAACAGCGGGATGCCGGAGCCCAGCAGGACCGGGACGGTGGTGATGGTGAGCTGGTCGAGGAGGCCCTCGCGCAGGAAGGTCTGCACCAGTTGCCCGCCGTCCACGTAGACGTTCTCCGCCCCCGCCGCGTCCAGGCCCGCCAGGAGTTCGTCCAGGCTGCGGTGGACGGTGACGTTCGGGTCGTCGGTGGTCAGCCGGGTGCTCAGGACGGCCACCCGCTTGCCCTCGAACGGCCAGAAGCCGAAGGTGAGGACCTTCTCGTAGGTCTTGCGGCCCATCGCCAGCGTGTCGATACCGGCCATGAACGCCTCGTAACCGGTGTCACCGGCCTGCGCGCCGCGCTCGGTGAGCCAGTCGATGTCACCGTCGAGGCGGGCGATGAACCCGTCCAAGCTGGTGCCGATCTGGACGAGGGCGCGGAAGGACCGCTTACGCGGGACGGATGCAGAGGTCATGATCTTCTCGTTCCTTGTCGTACGGGACGGCCGGGGGCGCGTGCGGTAGGAAGCGATGTGCACATCGGTCCCGCCCGCAGGCTTTAGCCCGCACCTTCGCGGCCAGAGCCGTGGTGTCGCACAGCTCTCCCCCGTCCACGGCGTGACCGAGCGGGCTTGTGCCTGCTGGAGGTTCAGAGCGAGGTCGCGGAACTGCTGATCGCCAGGGCTATTAGTAAATGCTCGTGCATTTACTAAATCACGGAGGCCACCCGGACGGCAAATCGGAAACCCCCGGGCATCCGGGGCCGGCGATCACTACCACTCAACGTGCGGGCGTCACTCCGACCCCGACGATGACCAGCCCGATGCAGAGCGGGCACCATGGCGTGGCCGTGTGCGGGAAGAGCGCGGCATCTTCTGGATCCCACCTCCGCCGCGCCCGTTCACCAGGTGGCCGCTGGTCACCGTACCAGCGAGCCGTGCTCCGACTCGGTCACCACCCTGTGGAAGGAGGAGCCGGCCGAGCTCAGCCAGGGCAACCCGTACTCCGCCGGGCCGGGCCGGCGGAGTACGGGGCGGGGGTCACATCTCCAGGCCGCCGCCGCCCATGAGCGGGCGCAGCTCCACCGCGCACAGCTTGGCGTCGGGCCAGCGTACGGCGATGTCGAGCGCGCGCTCCTGGGTCTCGCACTCGATGAGGCAGTAGCCGGCCAGTTGCTCCTTGGCCTCGGCGAACGGCCCGTCGGTGGTGGCCGGCACGCCGTCGCGAACCCGGATGGTCTTGCTCATCGAGGGGTCGGCCAGGCCCTCGCCGCCGACCCACTCGCCGCTGTCCATGAGCTCCTTCATGATGGACTGGGCCTCGCCGATCACCGCCTGGCGCTCGTCCTGGGTCAGGGTCTCCCAGGTCGCCGGGTTGTTGTAGATCATCAGCATGTACTTCATGTGATCACTCCTTTCGCCCTCAGGTCGGAGCCGGAGGGCCGCTCTCGACATGGTCGGCGAGAACTTTCGCGAGACACCGATCGGGGCGTCGGCGGCAAGCCCCCCTTCACGACCGTGGAAGGGTACCTGGTCGGGCCCTAGGCTCGGGGAATGAAGTGGAGCGAGGTTTCCGCCCGCAGACTCGCGCGGCACCACCTGATCCGGCCGGCCGAGGACGCGGCGGCGACCGAGGTGGTGGCCGCGATGTGCGGGGCGCACGCCCAGGTGATGTCGGCGGCCGAGCTGTCGGTCGCGTTACGCCTGCGCGGCCTCACCAGGGCCGGGGTACGCGAGGCGCTGTGGCAGGAGCGCAGCCTGGTCAAGACGCTCGGACCGCGCGGCACCGTCCACCTGCTGCCCACCCGGGACCTGCCGATGTGGACCGGGGCGCTGGCGGAGGTACCGGCGCGCGGCCTGCAGCCCGACGGCGTCCGGCTGACGCCCGAGCAGAGCGAGCAGGTGATCGCGGCGATCGCGACCGCGCTCGGTGAAGCCGAGCTGACCGTGGACGAGCTGAGCGAGGCGGTCGTCGAGCTGGCGGGTACCTGGGCGGGCGATCCGGTCGTGCCCGCCTTCCAGGGGATGTGGCCACGCTGGCGGCAGGCCATGCACCTGGCCGCCTTCCGGGGCGTGCTGTGCTTCGGCCCCAACCGGGGGCGCAAGGTCACCTACACCAACCCGCGGCGCTGGTCGCCCGGGTTCGAGCCGCAGGAGCCCCGGGCGGCGCTGGCCGGGGTGGTCAAGGCCTACCTGCACTCCTACGGCCCGGCCACGCCGAAGGCGTTCGCGCGCTGGTTCGCGGCGCCGGACGGGTGGGCGGGCAGGGTGTTCGAGTCGCTGGCCGGGGAGCTGGAGCGGGTCGAGGTCGAGGGCACGGCGGCGTGGGTGGTGGCGGGCGACACCGCCATGCCGTCCGAGGCCCCGGCCGGGGTGCGGCTGCTGCCGTACTTCGACGCCTTCGGGGTCGGGTGTCATCCGCGGGAGCGGTTGTTTCCCGGCAGGGCGGCCGAGCGGGCCCTGTCCGGCAACCAGGCGGGCAACTACCCCGTCCTGCTGATCGACGGCACAGTCGCCGGGGTGTGGCACCAGCGCCGCTCGGGCTGCCGGATCGAGGTGACGGTCGAGCCGCTGCGGGAGCTGTCCGGGGAGAGCCTGGGCGAGCTGGAGGAGCAGGTCGCGCGCGTGGGGGAGATCCTCGAGGGTACGGCGAGGCTGACCGTCGGCACGGTCACCGTGGGCGCGCACGCCTGACGCCGCGGCGGCCGCGCCGTACCCGGGAAGGGCTGGGCGCGGCGGTCAGGGGGCGGCGTGCTGGTGGCGGCGCATGACGAGCCAGTTGACGACCCACAGCAGCAGGCCGACGCCCAGCAGGACGCCGGCCCTGATGTAGACCTCGGCCGGGCGGCCGGTCAGCGGGCTGGCCAGGACGAAGGCCAGGATGGCGCCGAGCACGGGCATGACCGTCGGCGCCCGGTAGTGGGCGTGCTCGACGGTGTCCTTGCGCAGCACCAGGACGGCGATGTTGACCACGGTGAACACGCACAGCAGCAGGAACGCGGTGGTGTCGCCGAGGCCGGCGATCTCGCCGGTGGAGATCAGCGCGATGGCCAGCGCGGTGGTGAACAGGATGCCGATGACGGGGGTCTGCCTGCGCGGGTCGACCCAGGCCAGCGGGCGCGGCACGACGCGTTCGTTGGCCAGGCCGTACACCAGGCGGGAGGCCATCATCATGTTGATCAGCGCGGAGTTGGCGACGGCGACCATGGCGATCGCGGCGAACAGCTGGGGCGGGAAGCTGATGCCGCCGGCCTTGACCACTTCGAGCAGCGGTCCCGAGGACTTCTCCAGGACGCGGTAGTCGACCAGCAGGGATGAGGTGATGGCGACCAGGATGTAGACGGTGCTGGTGATGGCGACGCCGAGGAAGATGGCGCGGGGGAAGCTGCGCGAGGGGTCGGTGGTCTCCTCGGCCATGTTGACCGAGTCCTCGAAGCCGACGAAGGCGAAGAAGGCCAGCGCGGTGCTGCCGAGCAGGGCCAGCATGAGCCCGCCCGCCTCGTCGGCGCGGATCTCGGTGAGTCTGGAGGGCTCGCCCGCGCCGGTGGTGACGGCGTAGACGCCGATGATGATGATGACGATCAGGCCGCTCAGTTCGATGAGGGTGAAGACGATGTTGGTCTTCACCGACTCGGAGACGCCCCGGTAGTTGAGCAGGGCGACGCCGACGATGAAGATGATGCCGACGACGACGCCGGGGAGGGTGACGAACGCCTTGAGGTAGTCGCCGCCGATGGCGCGGGCGGCGGCGCTGGCCGAGGTGAGCCCGGAGCACATGACGGCGAAGGCGACCATGAACGTCAGGAACGGCACCTTGAAGGCGCGCTGGGTGTAGAGGGCGGCGCCCGCCGCCCTGGGGTACTTGGTGACCAGTTCGACGTAGGACATGGCGGTGAGCGCCGCGATGATGAACCCGAACAGGAACGGCATCCACAGCGCGCCGCCCACCTTGCCGGCGACCTTCCCGGTCAGGGCGTAGACGCCGGTGCCGAGGATGTCACCGACGACGAACAGGATGAGAAGTTTGGGGCCGATCGCGCGCTTGAGTGGGACGCGCTCCGCCTCGGCTGGGGAAAATGACATGTGTCAAGCCGTTCCCCACTGTGGCGCACCTCACACAGTAAGTTGACACATCAACAATACGGGTTCTAGGTTGTTGACATGTACACGACATTTGGGCTGAGCATTCCGGCCTCGGCCGGGCCGCACGACGATCCGGTGGCCGAGGCGGTGCGGGCCGAGCGGCTCGGCTTCGACTTCGTCTCCACCAGCGACCATCCGTGCGGCACCGACCCCACCTTCGAGACCTGGACGCTGCTGACCTGGATCGCCGCCGCCACCTCCAGGATCTCCATCGCCACCCGGGTGCTCGGCGTGCCCTATCGGCCGCCGGCCATGGTGGCCAAGATGGCCGAGAGCCTGCATCGGCTCTCCGGCGGGCGGCTGATCCTCGGGCTCGGCGGCGGCTACTCCGACGCCGAGTTCCGGGCGTTCGGCCTGCCGGTGCCCAGCGCGCGGGAGAAGGTCGACGGGCTGGAGGAGGCGGTGCGCATCGCGCGCGGCCTGTGGTCGCAGCGCTCGTTCACCTTCCAGGGCGAGCTGTACCAGGTGGAGGCCGCCGACCTGGAGCCCAAGCCGGTCCGGCCGATCCCCATCTGGATGGGCACGTTCGGGCCGAGGGCGCTGGAGCTGACCGGCCGCCTGGCCGACGGGTGGATCCCGTCGCTGGGCTTCGCGCCGCCGGAGCGGGCGGCGGGCATGCGCGAGCGGGTGCTGGCCTCCGCCGAGGCGGCCGGGCGCGACCCGGCCGAGCTGACCTGCGCCTACCACCTGCGGGTGTATGTCGGCGAGGGCCACGACCTCGGGCCCGGCGGCGTGGCCGGGCCTCCGGAGGCGGTGGCCGAGCGGCTGGCCGGCTTCGCCCGCCTCGGCTTCCGCACACTCAGCCTGGCCCCCGAAGACCCCGAGGGACCCGAAGGAGCCGACGCGCGGACGCGGCAGGCCGAGCGGCTGGCCGGGGAGGTCATCCCCCTGGTGCGCGCGATGCTCAGCTGAGCAGCCAGTCCTCGATCCCCGCGCGCAGGCGGGCCTTGACCGGCTCGGGAGCGAAGGAGGCCTCGACCGAGGCGCGGGCCAGGACGGCCAGGGTCGCGTCGTCCAGGCCGAAGGTGTCCCTGACCGAGGTGTACTCCCCGGCCAGGGAGGTCTCGCCGTCGGTGTTGAGCGTGACGGCCAGCCCCGCCTCGATCAGGCGCGGCAGCGGGTGCTCGGCATAGGAGGGGACCAGGCCGAGCAGGACGTTGGAGTAGGGGCACACCTCCAGCGCGATGCCCCGCTCGCGCACCTCGGCCACCAGAGCGGGGTCGTCGAGCACGCGGAAGCCGTGGCCCAGCCGCTCGGCGTGGCCGGTCTCGATCGCCTCGCGCACGCTGGCGGCTCCGGCCGTCTCGCCCGCGTGGTGCACCAGGCGCAGGCCGGCGTCCCTGGCGGCGTCGAGCACCTCGGCGAACGGCGCCAGCGGATGGCTCTCGTCGCCGGCCAGCCCCATGCCGATCACCTCGTCGTGGCGGGCGGTCAGCTTCAGCGTGCGCCAGGCCCGCTCGGCCGGGCGGCGCCTGGAGTGGTCGAGCAGCACCCGCACCTCGATGCCGTGCGCGGCCTGCCCCTCGGCCAGCCCCTCCAGGACCGCCTCCAGCGGCATCTCCGGCGCTCCCAGCCGCTCTCCGTGGGAGGCGGCGGTGAAGGTGACCTCGGCGTAGCCGGTGCCCTGGGCGGCCTCGTCCTGGCAGAACTCCCTGGCGACGCGCCGGAAGTCGTCCGGGGTGCGCAGGCAGTCGCGCACCAGCGCGTTGTGGTCGGCGAACTGCCGGAACCCGGTGAAGGGGCCGCCGCGCCGGTCCGGGACGCGCACGCCGTTGGCCCGGCCGATCTGCTGGAGGGTCTCCCAGCGGACCGTGCTCTCCAGGTGGACGTGCAGGTGGGCCTTGGGCAGCAGGGTGAGATCTCGCACGGGCTCAGTTCAGGTAGTCGCGCAACGCCTGGGCGCGGGCCGGGTGGCGCAGTTTGGACATGGTCTTGGACTCTATCTGCCGGATCCGCTCGCGGGTGACGCCGTAGACCTTGCCGATCTGGTCGAGGGTCATCGGCCTGCCGTCGGTCAGGCCGTACCGCATCGAGATGACGCCCGCCTCGCGCTCGGACAGGCCGCCCAGGATGGAGCGGAGCTGTGCCTGCAGGAGGGTGAAGCTGACCGCCTCGGCCGGGGAGATCGCCTCGGCGTCCTCGATGAGGTCGCCGAAGTGGCTGTCGCCCTCCTCGCCGAGGGGGATGTCCAGCGAGATCGGCTCGCGGCCGTGGCCGAGCACCTCCACCACCCGCTCGGCCGGCAGTTGCACCTCCTCGGCCAACTCCTCGGCGGTGGGCTCGCGGCCCAGCGCGCCGACCAGCTCACGCTGCGCCCTGGTCACCCGGTTGATCTGCTCGACCATGTGCACCGGGATGCGGATGGTGCGCGCCTGGTCGGCCAGCGCCCGGCTGATCGCCTGCTTGATCCACCAGGTGGCGTAGGTGGAGAACTTGAAGCCGAGGGTGTAGTCGTACTTCTCGATCGTGCGGATCAGGCCGAGGTTGCCCTCCTGGATCAGGTCCAGGAAGAGCATGCCGCGCCCGGTGTAGCGTTTGGCGATCGACACCACCAGGCGAAGGTTGGCCTCCAGCATGCGCTGCTTGGCGCGCCTGCCGTCCTCGGCGATCCACTCCAGGTCCGCGCGCAGTTCCTCGGGCAGGTCGCGGGCCGTCTCCAGCCGTTCCGCGGCGAACAGTCCGGCCTCGATCCGCTTGGCCAGCTCGATCTCCTGCTCGGCGGTCAGCAGGGGGACCTTACCGATCTGTTTGAGGTAGTCCTTCACCGAGTCGCGCGAGGCGACCCGGACATCGTCTAGATCGAGCACCTGAGCTGCTTCGGACATGACGCACTCCTCGCTCCGGGGGATGAGACCAGGCGGGCCACTTCACCAAGCTACCCGGCCCGGCCCCATCCCAAGCCGCCCGCGAAGGCGCGTACGCGCGTCGTCTCGCCTCCGGTCCGGTACGGCAGGCCGGGGCCGTCGCCGGTCAGGACCCGCTCCCCTCGGTGACCGTGATCCGCGCGTCGGGCTGCCCGGCGAAGGCGAGCAGCCCGGCCGCCTCCCGCATGACCTCCGCGGGCAGCGGCCGGAAGGCGGTGATGGCCAGCACCCCCTTGTCCAGGGTCCAGATGCCGGCCACGAACCCGTCGACCAGGATGGTCGGGTAGGTGACCGCGCCGACACAGACGATCTTGCGGTGCTCGTCGGACATGACCCTGGTGCGGTCGGCGTAGGACAGCACCAGGTTGTCGAACCAGGGCAGGAACCGTACGGGCGCGGGCTCGTCGCCGTCCACGAGGGCGGCGTCGGGCAGGTCGACCAGTTCACGGCCGTTCTCGTCGCGGTAGCGGCGCAGGTCCATCCGGGCGACGACCTCGCGCAGCCTGGTCAGCCCCGACCAGGCCTGGACGTCCATGGCGGAGGCGGGGCCGAAGGCGGCCAGGTAGCGCTCGACCAGCCGTTCGGGCGAGCCGGGCTCCAGCGGCCTGCCGAGCCATTCCTCGGCGAGGGTGAACGGGGTCGCGCCGCCCGTGCCCCAGATGCCGTTGGGCGGGGTGTGCACGACCGGCACCAGCGCCTGCGCCGACCAGCCGAGCGCCAGTGGCGCGACCTCGGGCCAGCGTTCGGCCAGCAGGTCGCGCAGCCGTGGCCGGGTCAGTGTGCGCCCGGCCAGGTGGGCGCGGACCAGCGTGGCCAGTTCGGCCAGGTCGACGTCCTTGGTGTCGCGGCCGAATCCGGCCTGCCGCTGGCGGTTCAGCACGACCTGGATCATCGGGCGCAGCCACGCGTAGTCGGCGGCGGCGGCCAGGTGCTGGGTGCCGCGCAGCAGCGAGCCGCGGACGACCTGCCTGCCGTACAGCAGGTCGCTCAGGTCGTCGTGGGTGAAGCTCGCCAGGCGCGTCCAGAGGCCGATGTACGGGGCGTTGGTCTCCTGGCCCTGCACGGCGACCAGCCGTTCGATCACCCGCAGCGGCGAGGTCGTGGTGCGGGCCAGCAGGAACTGGCGGTGCAGGGTCGTGCGGTTGAGCGTCCTACGGGTGAGCACCTGGGTCGTCATGCCCCAGACGCTAGGAGACATCGCGGCAAGCCCGCTTCCGCAATGGCCGAGAGCGCAGGACCTTCACCAAGATCCTCTGGCCGCGTACCTTATTCCGTAACACGATCGCGCGTTACGTAGATAAGGGTGACTTCATGGGAGCAGATGTGTGCCGCCAGTGCGGTGATCCCCTGCCCGGCAAGGCGGGTGGCCGGGGCAGGGTCTCGCTGTACTGCTCGGCCGCCTGCCGGCAGAAGGCCTACCGGGTACGGCAGAACCCGGCCGAGGGCGAGACGGTCGAGCGGCTGATCGCCGGGATCCGCGCGCGGGCCGGCGGGCTGGCGCCCACGCCGCCGCTGCAACTCGACACCGACGCCCGAGTCCTGGCCTCCCTGGTACGCCGCCTGCGCGGCCTGGCCCGCGACGCCATCACGCAGGACGCCATCACGCAGGACGCCGTCACTCAGGACGCCGTCACGCTGGACGCGCCCGTGGAAAACGTCACGCGCGAGGGCGTGACGCAAGAGGAGGACTTCGCCGCGCTGGCCGAGGCGCACCAGCACGAGCTGCGGGTGCACTGCTACCGCATGCTCGGCTCCTTCGACGAGGCCGAGGACCTGGTCCAGGAGACCTTCCTGCGGGCCTGGCGCGGGCGCGAGACCTACCAGGGACGGGCCAGTCTCCGCGCCTGGCTCTATCGCATCGCCACCAACGCCTGCCTGGACCACCTCGACCGCCACAAGCGCACCCCCGAGCCGTACCCGCCCATGCCCGGAGCCGGGCCGGAGCCCGCGCCCACCTCGATCGCCTGGCTGCAGCCGTACCCCGACCTGCTGCTGGAGCAGACGCCGGAGTCCGCGGCCGTCACCAGGGAGACCATCGAGCTGGTGTTCCTGGCCGCCATCCAGCACCTGCCGCCGCTGCAGCGGGCGGTGCTGATCCTGCGCGACGTGCTCGGCTGGCCCGCCAAGGACACCGCCGCGCTGCTCGACATGAGCCTGGCCTCGGTCAACAGCGCCCTGCAGCGCGCCAGGCCCGCCGTCAGGAGGCAGTTGCCGGAGCGCCGCGCCGACTGGACGGCTCCGGCCGAGGTCAGCGAGCAGGAACGGGACGTGCTGCACCGCTACATCGAGGCCTCGCGCGACTTCGACGCCGCCGCCGTGGCCGAGTTGTACGCCGAGGACATCAAGCTGACCATGCCGCCCGACCCGCTGTGGTTCGTCGGCCGCGAGGCCATCCTGGCCGGCCTGTCGGCCACCATGGACCCGTCCTCGCCGCAGTACTTCGGCGCCTGGGAACACGTCCTGACCAGCGCCAACCGCCAGCCCGCCACCGCCGGGTACGTACGCCGCCCCGGCACCTCCGTCTACCGCGCCCAGGTGCTCAACGTCCTGCGGATCGAGAACGGCCTGATCACCGAGATCACCGCCTTCGAGCCCCACCTGTTCCCCGCCTTCGGCCTCCCCCTCACCCTGTGAGCCGATGAGTTTCCCGCCGCCCGGCCGTCTCAACGAGCGCACCATCTGACCGGAACAAGGAGAACGAACATGTTGCTCGAGAACAAGACCGCCATCGTGTACGGCGCGGCCGGCGGCATCGGCGCGGGCGTGGCCAGGACCTTCGCCCGCGAGGGGGCCAGGGTCTTCCTGGCCGGCCGTACCCTCAAGAAGCTCGAGGCGGTCGCCGACGGCATCACCGCCGCCGGCGGGCGCGCCGAGGTCGCCGAAGTCGACGTCCTGGACGAGCGGGCGGTGGCCGAGCACCTCGCGGCCGTGGTCGCCGAGGCCGGCGGCGTGGACGTCACCTTCAACGCCGTCTCGCACGGCGACGAGGGCGCCGGCGGCTACGTCCAGGGCGTGCCCATGGTGGACCTGCCCGCCCAGACCTTCGCCGGGCCGGTCACCACGGCGGTGCTGACCAACTTCATCACCGCCCAGGCCGCCGCCCGGCAGATGGTGAGGCAGGGCTCGGGCGTCATCCTGACCCTGGCCAACGCGGGCGGCAGGTCCGGCCCGCCGCTGATGGGCAGCACCGGCGTGGCCGCCGCCGCGATCGAGTCGTTCGTGCGCTACCTGGCCACCGAGGTCGGGCCGCACGGCGTGCGCGTGCTGGGCGTGCGCATCGCGGGGGTGCCCGACTCCTGGGGCGTGCAGGAGATGCACACCGACGTCTTCGACAGCGAGCACGGTGGCATGGACATGAGCGGCATCCTGCAGACCATGGCCGACGCCACCATGCTGAAGAAGACCACCACCCTGGCCCAGGTGGCCGACCTGGCCGCCTTCCTGGCCTCCGACCGCAACGGCGGCATGACCGCCACCCTGGTCAACCTCACCGGCGGCATGGTGGCCGACTAGCGTCCTAGGATCGGCGGTGATGAGCCTTCCAGCCCTACCCGCCGAACCGGTCCGCGACCCCTACCACGTCTACCTCGACTCCCTCGCCGGAGCGGAGTCGAGGCGGACGATGAAGGGCTGCCTGGACAGGATCGCCCGCATCCTGACCGGGCAGGACGACGCCGTCGGCGCGGGCCAGCCCTGGCACCTGCTGCGCTACGAGCACACCATGCGCATCCGGACGATCCTGGCCGGCCAGGGCTGGTCGCCCGCCTACGTCAACAAGCACCTGGTGGCGCTGCGCCGGGTGCTGAAGGAGGCCTGGCGGCTGGGCCAGTGCACCGCCGAGGACTACGCCCGCGCCGCCGACCTGGCCCCCGTCACCCACACCCGGCTGCCCGCCGGCCGCCACGTGCCGCCCGAGGTCGTCGGCGCCGCCCTGTCGGCCTGCGACGACACCCCGGCCGGCCGCCGCGACGCCGCCCTCATCGCCGCCCTGTACACCACCGGCTGCCGCCGCGCCGAGATCGCCGGCCTGGTCCTGTCCGACTACGACCCGGCCGCCCGCTCGCTGCGGGTGCGCGGCAAACGCGACAAGGAACGCCTGGTCTACCTGACCACCGACGCCATCGCCCTGGTAGAGCGCTGGCTGGCGACGCGCGGTCTGGCCGAGGGCGCGCTGTTCTGCCCGATCAGCCGCTCGGGCCGGCTGCGGGTGCGCGACCGGCGGCCCGTCCCGCTTACCGGGCAGGGCATCGCCGACATCCTGACCCGCCGGATGGGCGAGGCGGGCGCGGCCCGGCGCACCGCCCACGACTTCCGCCGCACCTTCATCGGCGAGCTGCTCGACGCCGGCGTCGACCTGGCCACCGCGCAGGCGCTGGTCGGCCACTCCTCCCCGGCCACCACCGCCCGCTACGACCGCCGCCCCGACAGCACCCGCCGCGAGGCCGTCGACCGGCTGCGCCTGCCCGCGCCCAGACCCCTGACTTGACCTTGCCGCAGCGTCAACGTTTCTACTGGGGGCATGCGGATCGGAGAACTCGCCGCGCTGGCCGGGGTGTCGACCAGGGCCGTGCGCCACTACCACCATCTGGGGCTGCTGCCCGAACCCGCCCGGCTGACCAACGGCTACCGGATCTACGGCCTGCGCGACGCGGTCGAGCTGGCCAGGATCCGGCGCCTGTGCGAGCTGGGCCTGAGCCTGGAGGAGGTGCGCGACGTCCTGGCCGACGACCAGGGCAGGGACCTGCGCGAGGTGCTGGCCGAACTCGACGCCGACCTGGCCCGCCAGGAACGCGAGATCCACCTCAGGCGTACCCGGCTGGCCGCCCTGCTCGCCCAGGAGCGGCTGCACCCCGACGATCCGGTCTCCGAGGACATGGCCGCCCTGTTCGGCAAGATCCCGGCCGCCCCGGCGGGCCTGATGGCCAAGGAACGCGAATGGCTGGCGCTGCTCGACACCACCGCCACCGAGACCGACCGCCGCCAGATCCTCGACCTGCTCGGCCCCATGGCCGACGACCCGGCCTTCGTGGCCCGCGTCCAGGAGGTCTACGGGCGCATCGACGAGCTCGACGACCCCGCCGACCCGCGCGTGCCCGAGCTGGCCCGCGCCCTCGTCGGACTGGTCCCGCCCGGCGTCCCGGGCACCGATTTGGCCGCCGCCGACCTGACCGACGGCTCGTTCGCCCGGGTCGTCCTCGCCGACCTGTCCCCCGCCCAGGAAGCGGTCGCCCGCCACGCCCTGAAGCTGCTCGTCGAGAGGACCCCCGGATGATCCGCGCCGTCCGCCTGGCCGCCTACCTCCTGCTGCCCGCCGAGCTGGTCCTGCTGACCTGCCTGGCCGCCGGGGTGCGGATCCCCACCCCGCTGCTGCTGGCCGCCGAGGCGGCCGTCGCCGCCGTCCTGCTGGCCGAGGCGTACGTGCTGGCCACGCTGTTCCGCACGGCCCGCGCGAGCGGCCTGCCCCGCCGCGCCGCCCTGCACGACGCGGTACGGCAGGCCGTCCCGGCCCCGGTGCGCGGACTGCTGGCCCACGAGATACGCGCGCTGGCCAGCCTGGGTCTGTGGGCGGTCCGCAGGCGGCACGGCGTCGGCCCCGGCCGCCTGGGCTTCGGTTACTCCCGCGACCAGAACTCGATGATGCTGATCTTCCTGTTCGTCACCGTCCTCGAAGGCGTCGCGCTGGCCTACCTCATCCCGTGGCCCGCCCTGCACAAGATCATGATCGTGCTGCACGTCTACAGCGTGCTGCTCATCCTCGGCATGATCGCCGCCGCGCACACCCGGCCGCACGTCATCGGCGCCGGCGAGCTGCGCGTCCGCCATGGCGCCGCCTTCGACCTGCGCGTGCCGCTGCGCCTGGTGGCGAGGGCCCGCACCGAGAACCGCATCCACGACGGCGGCATGGTGCGGCTGGGCGAGGACCGGGCCGACATCATCGTCGCCGCCCAGACCAACGTCACCGTCGAGCTGACCGAGCCCGTCACCGTCACCAAGGCGCTGGGCGGCACCGGGCGGGCCTCCGTCATCCGCCTCAAGGCCGACGACGCGAAAAGTTTTGTCCGCGAGTTGTCGATCCAGGCGCAGGCCGCACGTCAGGAGAGTGAACCCATCGCCTAGGAGGGACACCATGAGATACGTGCTACTGGTCGTCGGAGACGAGCGGCCGTGGGCCGAGGCCGGGCCCGAGGAACGCAAGGCCGTCTACGACAGGTGGGGCGCCTACGACCGCTTCCTCACCGAGCGCGGAGCCGGCCGGGGCGGCCACGAACTGGCCCCCTCCTCCACCGCCACCACCATCAGGAAGGACGGCGACCGGATCCTGGTCACCGACGGCCCCTACGCCGAGACCGTCGAGCAGATCAGCGGCTACCTCGTCATCGAGGCCGCCGACCTGGACGAGGCCGTCGAACTGGCCACGCCGTTGCCCTCCGACGTGGAGATCAGGCCCATCACTGAACTGGAGACGTCATGAAATACGCGCTGTTGCTCTACGGCGACGCCAAGCAGTGGCAGGAGGCCACCCCCGAGCAGCAGGAGGAGTCCTTCGCCCTGCACACCGCCTACACCCGGATGCTCACCGAGCGCGGCGCCTACCTCACCGGCGAGGCCCTGGAGGGCCCCTCCGCCGCGGTCAGCCTGCGCAAGGGCGAAGGCCCGGTGGTGCGCACCGACGGCCCGTTCGCGGAGACCGTCGAGCACCTGGGCGGCTTCTACCTCATCGAGGCCCGCGACCTGGACGAGGCGATCGAGCTGGCCAAGGCCTGCCCCGAACCCATCATCGAGGTCCGGCCCGTGGTGGAATACCAGGAATGAGCGAGGCTGACAGGGTCGAGCAGGCCTACCGGCGGCACTGGGCGCGCCTGCTCGCCCTGCTCACCTCCGAACTGCGCGACCTGGACCTGGCCGAGGAGTCCCTGCAGGACGCCTTCACCGCCGCGGTGTCGGCCTGGCCGCCCGTCCCGGACAACCCGCCCGCCTGGCTGCTCACCACCGCCCGCCGCCGCGCCTTCGACCGGCTGCGCCGTACGGCGGTGGCGGCCCGCAAGGCGCCGCTGCTGATCGTGGAGGAGCCCGACCGGCACGAGGTGCCCGACGACCTGCTGCGGCTCATCTTCACCTGCTGCCATCCGGCGCTGGCGCCCGAGGCCCGGGTGGCGCTGACGCTGCGCTGCGTGGCCGGCCTGACCACCCGGCAGATCGCCAGGCTCTTCCTGGTGGGCGAGGCCACCATGGCGGCGCGCATCACCCGGGCCAAGAAGAAGATCAGCCAGGCGGGCATCCCCTACCGGGTGCCGTCGGGGCCGGAGCTGGCCGAGCGCCGCGACGGCGTGCTGGCCGTCATCTACCTGATCTTCACCGAAGGCTACGCCGCCGCCGAGGGCGACGCCCTCATCCGGGACGCCCCGGCCGACGAGGCGATCGCGCTGGCACGCATGCTGGCCGGGCTGATGCCCGCCGACCACGAGGTCCGCGCGCTGCTGGCACTGATGCTGCTGCACCACGCCCGCAGGGCGGGCTGGACCTGCTCGCCGGGCTGGAGGCCGAGTTGCCGCGCCACCATCTGCTGCCCGCCGCCCGCGCCGAGCTGCTGCGCCGCCTGGGCCGACTGGAGGAGGCCGTGGCCGCGTACGATCGGGCGCTGGAGCTGGTGGCCACCGTACCCGAGCGGGAGTTCCTGCTCGGCCGCCGGGCGGAGGCCGGGCATGAACACCTGATCTGAGAGATTTTGCGACCTTCGTCCGGGCGGTGAGCTGGTCCTGCGCCCAGAACCTGACCGATTCTTTGGGCGCGATGGAATACCTGCTCCCGGATGTCCGTTAGAGTCGAGTGGCCGATGTGGTCTGTGTCCCCCGGGCCGCAAATTACCGCCTTCACGGAATACCGTTCGGCTGGAGCCGTGTTGTGCACCTCGCCGAGGAGGCGACCGCCACATCGGCCTAAAGGCTGCGGCACAGCGCCCCGCTCATCGAGCGGGGCGTTCTGCTTTAGGGTTGGCATCGCCCACCGACGACCCAGGAGAGCCGTTGCTGTACCAGATGGTGAAGTTCGCCGCGATGCCGATCGCGCACACGATGTGGCGTCCCCACATCTCCGGCGCGGCCAACGTGCCGTCCAGAGGCGGTGCCATCCTGGCCGCCAACCACCTGTCGGTGGTCGACTCCTTCCTGCTGCCGGCCCTGCTGCCGCGCCACGTCACCTTCGCCGCCAAGGCGGAGTACTTCAGCGGCAGCCCGCTGTCGCAGTGGTTCATGCGGCTGGGCGGCAGCCTGCCGACCGACCGCGAGAGCGCCGGCGCCGCGCAGGCGATGCTGGACAGCGCCGCCGAGCTGCTGGAGCGGGGCGAGCTGTTCGGCATCCACCCCGAGGGCACCCGCTCCCCCGACGGCCGCCTGTACCGGGGCAAGATCGGGGTGGCCTGGCTGGCGCTCAAGACCGGCGCGCCGGTGCTGCCGGTCGCGCTCACCGGCACCGAGAAGGTGCTCCCGGTGGGCGCCAAGGTGCCGCGCATGGCGCGCATCGGCATCAAGATCGGCGCTCCGATGACCTTCAAGGGCCTGCACACCGACGCCCGCGACCGCAGGCGGGTCACCGACGAGATCATGGCGGCGATCCAGGAGCTGTCGGGCCAGGAGTACGTGCCCTCCTACGCCGCCAGCGTGAAAGCGTCAAACGGTGGCGTGTCATGAAATGTCAGGACTAGGCTCAGGAATCTGTCGAAGATCGGGGGCTCAGACGTGGCGCGTGGCCGGACCATAGCGATCGTGGCGGGCGCGAGCGCGCTGGTGGTGGCCGCCGCGGGAGGCGGCGCCTACTACCTGCTGCACACCCGCGGCACCCCCGCCGAGAGCGCCGAGCGCTTCGCCGCGGCCTGGCAGTCCGGCGACACCGCCGCGATGAGCGCCCTGATGGCGGCGCCCGCCTCGCTGGCCGCCTACGACCAGATGCGCGAGGGGCTGGCCGTCGAGTCGGTCGCCGTGAAGCTCGGCGCGGTCGCCGACAAGGGCGACGACACGGCCGCGGCGCCGTACACCGCCACCCTCACCATCAAGAACGTCGGCGCGTGGACCTACACCGGCACCATCGACCTGAAGGTCGCCGAACGCGCCTGGAAGGTCGACTGGAAGCCCGCCACCCTGCACCCCTCCTACACCGGCACCGGCGCCTTCTCCCTCAAGACCCGCTGGCCGGCCCGCGCCAAGATCACCGACTCCGGGGGCGCCCGCATCGACGAGGGCACCTCCGGCGGCTCGGTGCAGCAACTGGTCGGCTTCCTCGACAAGGCCACCAAGAAGGACGTCGCCGCACTCGGCCCCTCCTACAAGACCGGCGACGGCGTCGGCCGCGGCGGCCTGCAGGAGACCTTCCAGAAACGCCTGGCGGGCACCCCCACGACCGACATCAGACTCGGCGACAAGACGCTGGAGGAGATGGAGGGCGGCAAGGGCGAGGACCTGCAGACCACGCTCGACCTCCGCGTGCAGGCCGCCGCCGCCAACGCCGTCCGCGACCTGGACAAACCGGCCTCCCTGGTGGCCATCAGGCACGCCACCGGCCAGATCGCGGCCGTCGTCAACAACAAGGGCGGCTTCAACCGCGCGCTGGACGGCCGCTACCCGCCCGGCTCCACCTTCAAGGCGGTCACCGCCCTGGGCCTGCTCGCCGAGGGCGTCACCCCCGGAGACCAGGTCACCTGCCCCAAGAACGCCGTCATCGGCGGCCTGAAGGTGCGCAACTCCGAGCACGCCGAGTACGGCTCGCTCACCTTCTCCGACTCCTTCGCCTACTCCTGCAACACCACCTTCGCGCCCATGGCCCAGGAGCGGCTCGGCGCGGCCAAGCTGCTGCAGACCGCCCAGCGGGTCGGCTTCAACCACCCGCTGAACATCGGCGTGCCGGCCACCAAGCCCAGCTTCCCCAAGGCCGAGTCCGACGCCGAACTGGCCGCCGAGTCCTTCGGCCAGGCCAGGATCACCGCCAGCCCACTGTCCATGGCCGCGGTCGCGGCCGCCATCGC
The DNA here is from genome assembly GCF_040645915.1 of Nonomuraea sp. NPDC046570. Taxonomy (NCBI): domain Bacteria; kingdom Bacillati; phylum Actinomycetota; class Actinomycetes; order Streptosporangiales; family Streptosporangiaceae; genus Nonomuraea; species Nonomuraea sp. NPDC046570. The sequence goes on from NZ_JBEYZF010000031.1 coordinate 18,222, forward strand.
CGACGGCACCTGGCGCCCGCCCACCCTCGTCGAGGGCCTCAAGCAGAAGGCGCGCGAGAGCGAACTGCCCGAGCGGGCGGCGAGCCAGTTGCGGTCGATGATGTCCGCCGTCGTCACCAAGGGCACCGCCAAGGCCGCCGGCCTACCGGCCGGAACCATCGGCAAGACCGGCACGGCGGAGTACGGCACGGGCGAGGTCCTCGACTCCCACGCCTGGTTCATCGGCGTCAAGGACGACCTGGCGTTCGCCGTGGTCGTGGAGGGCGGAGGCGGCGGCGGCAAGGTCGCCGCCCCGGTCGCGGCCACCTTCCTACGCGGCCTCTAGCACGACACGCTCAGCACGGCTTGATCGGCGCGCGGTTCGATCACTGCGGGCGTAGGGCTCTGAGGGCGAGGTCCAGCACCTGGTCGGCGTAGGCCGTGGTCATCGGGCCGGTGCGCAGGAGCCAGCGGTGGTAGAGCGGGGCGTAGATCAGCTCGATGGCGACGTCCAGGTCGATGCCGGTGTCGATCTGACCGGCGCGCTGGGCGGCGCGCAGGCGCTCCTTGACTGCCTCCAGGGTGGGGCGCAGCACTCGCGCCAGCATCTGCTCGGCCAGCGCCGGGTCGTCCTGCACGTCGGTGTTGAGCGCCCGGTAGGCCGAGGCGTAGCGGGGGTCGGCGAACTCGGCGACCGTGGCGTGCAGGACCACGCGCATGTCGGCGGCGAAGTCACCGGTGTCGGGCAGCACCACCTCGCTGCTCCCGCCCTTGTTGAGCATCATGAAGGCGTCGAACACGACCGCCGCCTTCGAGGGCCACCACCGGTAGATCGTCTGCTTGCCGACGCCCGCCCTGGAGGCGATCGCCTCGATGGTGACCTTCGGGTAGGTCAGCTCGCCTATCAGGTCGAGCGCGGCGGAGAGAATGGCCTGGCGCGAGCGCTCATTACGGCGCGCGGGATCGGGTGCTCGTGGTGTCATGCGAAGAATATACCCTTTGACGAGTCGCAACGTCTCGTCTTGACTCGGGCCGCTAGGCCCTCTCCTTCAGGTCCGGAGATCAGAAGGTGATGGCGGCCGCCTCGTGCCGCAGGAGCATGATGAGCAGCGTGGCGACCAAGGTCGCGATCAGGAGCCAGCTGACCACGATGATGACCGTGGAGCGGCGGGGCCCGGCCTTCGGCGTGGTCTCGCCGCGGGCCCTGGCCTCGCGCCGTTGTTCTGACTCCTCGCTGCGGCGCACTCGCTCGTTGAACGACTCCAGCCGCGAAACGAGTCGTGGGTCCTCGTCGACGAGGTGGCGCTCGATCTCGGCCAGCAGTCGCTCCTCGTCCTGCGACCAGGCCATGGTGCACCTCCGGAACGCAAGCTCTGTGCGGACGTTCTGCCCAACCGTGAAGATCATTAGCCTTCTCCAGGGTAAGCAATTACCGGCTCTTTCCGGTCGCGATAGGTGTCGAATGCTCATTCAAATCACGACTGTGATTCTTCACGGGAGCAGTGACGAACGACGAGGCGAAGCCGACCGCTCCCCGGGGCGGCGCGGCGGCGGACATGCCCGTTCTCCTTTCGGCCGCTCACCGGTCACCCGAAACCCGCCAACCCCCCATGTCGGGTTTCGGAGACAAATGGGTATTTAGGGCATTGATGCCCGATATGCGGGTGTCAATCCAGAGGGGAGAAGCACCATGGCCGAGGCCAAGAAGAAACCTGCCGCCAAGTCCGGCAAGGCCAAGAAAGCCGCGATCAAGACCACCAGAGCCACCAAGTCCGCGAAGAAGCAACAGGCCACGAAGCCGGAAGCGGAACAACTCTGATGAAATGATCAGGCGGCCGGGCGAAACCCGGCCGCCTGATCATGGAGCCGCCCATGCCCGCCTACCTCCGCTTCCCCGCCATCTTCAAGGACGTCATCGTCTTCGCCGCCGAGGACGACCTGTGGATGGTCCCCGCCCAGGGCGGCCGGGCCTTCCGGCTGACCACGGGACTCGCCGAGGCCGGCTACCCCCGCTTCTCCCCGCGCGGCGACCAGCTCGCCTTCGTCGGCCGCGAGGAAGGCCCCGAAGAGGTGTACGTCATGCCGGCCGACGGCGGCGCCGCCCGGCGGGCCACCTTCCACGGCGCCCGCTGCACCGTCAGCGGCTGGGACCCCCAGGGCCGCATCCTGTACGCCAGCGACGAGCGGCAGCCCTTCGAGGGCCGCAAGTGGCTGCACCGGGTACGCCCCGGCGAGGTCCCCGAACGCCTGCCGTACGGCGCGGCCACCTCCATCAGCCACGGCCCCCGGGACATGATCGTGCTGGGCCGCAACACCGCCGACCCCGCCCGCTGGAAGCGCTACCGCGGCGGCACGGTCGGCGACCTGTGGATCGACCCCGACGGCGGCGGCGACTTCCGGCGCCTCATCCGCCTGCCCGGCAATCTCGCCTCCCCCTGCTGGAGTGGCGAGCGGGTGTTCTTCCTGTCCGACCACGAAGGCGTCGGCAACGTCTACTCCTGCGCCCCCGACGGCACCGGCCTGCGCCGGCACACCCACCACCACGACTACTACGCCCGCAACCTGTCCAGCGACGGCCGGAACCTCGTCTACCACGCCGGAGCCGAGCTGTGGCTACTGGAACCCGAAGGCGAGCCCCGCAAACTGCAGGTACGGCTGGCCAGCTCCCGCACCCAGCGCAACCGCCGCTTCGTCGAGGCCGGCGCCTACCTCGACAGCGCCGTCCCCAGCCCGGACGGCAGTTCCCTGGCCATCACCACCCGCGGCAAGGCCTACTCCCTGGCCGGCTGGGAGGGACCGGTGCGCCGCCACGGCGCGGCCGACGGCGCCCGCTACCGCTTCCTGACCTGGCTGCGGGAGAACCGGCTGGTCGCCGCCGCCAGCGACGACGGCGACCGCGAGGTGCTGGTCGTGTTCGACGGCGAGCACGAGACCCGCCTGGACCATCTCGACACCGGCCGCGTCACCGAGCTGGTCGCCGCCCCCGCCCACGACCGCCTCGCCCTGACCAACCACCGCCACGAACTGCACGTCGTCGACACCGTCCAGCACACCACCACCCTCGTCGAGGCCAATCCGCACGCCGCGATCGAGGATCCCGCCTGGTCGCCCGACGGCCACTGGCTCGCCTACGCCAGCCCGCTCAGCGCCCAGCTCACCGCCATCAAGCTGCACCACGTCCCGAGCGGCCAGACCGTCCTCGCCACCCACCCGCTGCTGAAGGACTCCCGCCCGGCCTTCGACCCCGAGGGCCGCTACCTGTACTTCATCGGCCAGCGGGTCTTCAACCCCGTCTACGACGCGCTCCAGTTCGACCTCGGCTTCCCCCTGGGCACCCTGCCCTACGCCATCGCCCTGCGCGCCGACCTGCCCTCCCCTTTCGTGCCCGCGCCCCGCCCCCTGAGCGCCAAGGACGACGACGAGGCCGACGGGCCGGAGGAGGGGGAGCCGCTGCGGATCGACGTCGAGGGCCTGCCGTACCGCATCGCCGTCTTTCCACTGCCCGAGGGGCGCTACGAACGGCTGGGCGGGCTCAAGGGCAAGGTCCTCGTCCTCACCAGCCCGCTGGAGGCCGAGGACGGCACCCTGCACCTGTACGACCTGACCAAGCAGGCCAACGAGCACTTCGCCGACGGCGTCACCGACTTCGCGCTCAGCCCGGACGCCAAGACCCTGCTCTACCGCTCCGGCAACCGGCTGCGCCTGGTCAAGGCCACCGAGGCGCCCGAGCACGACGACGACACCACCCGCGAGAGCGGCTGGATCGACCTGTCGCGGGTGAAGGTCTCGGTGTGTCCCGAGAGCGAATGGCGGCAGATGTTCCGCGAGGCCTGGCGGCTGCAGCGGGAGAACTTCTGGTCCGAGACCATGGCGGGCGTGGACTGGGACGCCGTCTACGACCGCTACCTGCCGCTGGTCGACCGCGTCACGACCCGCGGGGAGTTCTCCGACCTGCTGTGGGAGCTGCACGGCGAGCTCGGCACCAGCCACGCCTACGAGAGCGGCGGGGAGTACCGGCCGGGCCCCGACTACGCCCAGGGCAAGCTCGGCGTCGACTGGGACTACCACGACGACACCTACCATGTCGGCCACATCGTCCAGGGCGACCCCTGGGACCCCGAGGCCACCTCGCCGCTCAACCGTCTCGGCGTCGACGTCCGGGCCGGCGACGCCGTCCTGGCCATCAACGGCCAGCCGATCGGCCCCGGCTCCCCGCCCAACCAGCCGCTCGTCAACCAGGCCGGCCAGGAGGTCGAGCTGAGCCTGCGCCGCGGCGAGCGCCGCTTCACCGCCACCGTGCGCGCCCTGGCCGACGAGCAACCCGCACGCTACCGCGACTGGGTCAACCTCAACCGCGCCCGCTGCCACCAGCGCTCGGCGGGCCGGGTCGGCTACCTGCACGTCCCCGACATGGGCCCGGCCGGCTTCGGGGAGTTCCACCGCGGTTTCCTGGCAGAGTACGACCGCCAGGCGCTCATCGTGGACGTGCGCTTCAACGGCGGCGGCAACGTCTCGGCGCTGCTGTTGGAGAAGCTCTCCCGCCGCCGCCTCGGCTACGACTACCCGCGCAGGGGCGACGCCGAGCCCTACCCGGCCGAGTCGCCGCGTGGCCCCTTGGTCGCCGTCACCAACGAATGGGCCGGATCCGACGGCGACATCTTCAGCCACACCTTCAAGCTGCTCGACCTCGGCCCGCTCATCGGCAAGCGCACCTGGGGCGGCGTCACCGGCATCTGGCCGCGCCACCGGCTGGCCGACGGCACCCTCACCACCCAGCCCGAATACTCCTTCGCCTTCGACGACGTCGGCTGGCAGGTGGAGAACTACGGCACCGATCCGGACATCGAGGTCGATATCACCCCGCAGGACTATGCCGCGGGATTCGACGCGCAACTGGAAAAGGCCATCGACGTGGCCCTTGACCTGCTGTCTCAAAACCCGCCCCACACGCCGGTAAAACGCATGCAACCTTGAACGCCAACCGAGCGTCTAAAGGTCATAGGCGGGCAATTGAGCCACGGGGATTCGGCTCCTGCCCGCCGGCGGGACAATGGTGCCGGTGGTGAGGAACTTCTCACCACCGGCCACGCGTGTTCTTACACTGGCCGGTTACACAGGACGAACCGGCCAATTCGGGTGAAGGGGGCTCCCACAGGTGCGCGCACTGGCACGCAAGGGCAAGGCGGCTATCTTCCGGCTCATGGCGGCGGACAACCGGCGGCGGGTGCGCAAGGCACCACCGCGTTCCACCCACCAGATCCGCATCCTGCTGCTCCACGCCAACGGCATGGGCGGCACCATCAGGACCGTGTTCAACCTGGCCGGATACCTGGCCCGCGAGCACGACGTGGAGATCGTCTCCATTCTCAAGGAAGCCGAGGAGCCCTTCTTCCCGATCGACCCGCGGGTACGCTTCCGCTTCCTCGACGACCGGCTCAAGCCCCGCCACGGCCTGCGCGCCCTGCTGTCGGCCCAACCCAGCAGGCTCATCCCCGAGGAGGAGTCGGCCTACCACCGGTTCAACATGTGGACCGACATGAAGCTGGCCTCCTACCTCCGCTCCCTCGACTCCGGCGTGCTCATCAGCACCCGCCCCGGCCTCAACCTGGCCGTCGCGCAGCTCGCCCCGCCCACCGTGATCACCATCGGGCAGGAGCACGTCGCCCTGCAGACCCAGCCCGAGGCCGTCCAGGAGCTCATCAAGCGCCGCTACCGCCGCTTCGACGCCCTGGTCACCCTCACCAAGGCCGACCTGCGCGACTACCGCGCCACCCTGCCCCGCAAGCCCAAGAAGCTCACCCGCATCCCCAACGCCGTCCCGCCCATGGACGGCGACCGGGCCAAACTCGACGCCAAGGTGGTCATCGCGGTCGGCCGGCTCACCCGCATCAAGGGCTTCCACCGCCTCATCACCGCCTGGGAACAGGTCGCCGCCGCCCACCCCGACTGGACGCTGCGCATCTTCGGCGCCGGACCGCAGGAGGACAACCTGCGCACCCAGATCGAGGAGGCCGGGCTGACCGGCAAGGTCGAACTGCCCGGCGCCACCTCCGACGTCGCCGCCGAGCTGGAGAAGGCCTCCATCTTCGTGCTCAGCTCCCGCCACGAGGGCTTCCCCATGACCATCCTGGAGGCCATGGGCAAGGGACTGGCCATCGTCAGCTTCAACAGCCCGCACGGCCCCAAGGAGATGATCACCAACGAGGTGGACGGCCTGCTGGTCAAACCCCGCACCAACGCCAACCTGGCGGCCTCCATCATCCGCGTCATCGAGGACGAGCAGCTACGCCACAGCCTGGCCGCCGGCGCCCTGGAGACCGCCACCACCTACGACGTCGACACCATCGGCGCCAAGTGGGACGACCTGCTGGCCGAACTCCTGGCCCGCCGCGAGGGCACGTACGTCAAACCCCAGCCCGCCGTCCCCGCCGAGACACCGGAGACGGCGAACCAGGGCGGTTGACCGAGCTCCCGGCCAGCTGACCACGGGCGCTCAGGCGGCGCCGAAGCGCAGCGTCAGCGCCGCCTCACCGGCGCGCAGCTCGTAGGCGGGCAGAACGCCGGGACCGCAGGACGCCGAGCCGATCCCGTGCTGGGCGAGGTCCAGATTGAAGTGCACCAGGTCACCTGGCCGCAGGTCGGTCAGGTGCCTGGCGCGGTCCAGTTCCGCCGTGGTCCACCTGCGGGCTCGTAGAGGCGCGGCGTCTCCGCGCTCCACGGCTCGGGGGTCGGTGAAGTCCTCCGGCGTCCGCGCGGTCGGGTGACCACCGGAACCGCCAGGTGCCGTTCAGGTGTGGGCGTCTGCGCCCGCAGTGTCAAACCGCTAATCAGCGGGAATTTACTCAACCTGTGCCCATACAAGGCGTGAAGGAGCCGGGTTGAGCACACGGGACACCATCGCTTTGCTGGCAGGCGCCGTCCTCATCGCCTCACTGTTCGGCTCCCAAGGCCACCCACCGCCCGCCAAAGCCGCACAACCCCTCGCCAACCCCGACGGCACCCGCCCCGGACTGGCCCCCATCACCGCCACCGTCGACAAGGCCGCCGCCACCGACCTCATCAGCGCCCTGCGCGTCCGCGCGATGGGCCCCAAGAGCGGCTACCGCCGCAGCAGGTACGGGGCCAACTGGGCCGACACCGCACGCGGCATCCCCTACGCGCGCAACGGCTGCCGTACCCGCGACGACCTGCTCGCCCGCGACGGCCAGGGCCTCACCTACCGCCACGGCTCGCACTGCGTCGTCACCGCCCTGCGGCTGCACGACCCCTACTCCGGCAAACGCATCACCTGGAGCAAACGCCACGCCGACCGGATCCAGGTCGACCATGTCGTCCCGCTGTCCTACGGCTGGCGCATGGGCGCCGCCCGCTGGACCAAGGCCGAACGTGTCCGCTTCGCCAACGACCCGCTCAACCTCATCCCCGTCGACGGCGACACCAACGAGGCCAAAGGCGGCTCGGGCCCTGCCTCCTGGCTGCCGCCCCAGCGCCGCATCCGCTGCGCCTACGCCGTCAGGTTCGCCCAGGTGGCCCTCAAGTACGCGCTGCCCGTCACCCGCGCCGACAAGCGCGCCATGCTGAGCCAGTGCCGTCACAGCTGATCGGCCCAGTCGAAGCCGCGCGCGAACGTCTCACGGGCCAGCACCCGCTGGCCCTCCGCGTTCGGATGGAAGAAGTCCCACTTGCTGATGTGATCCAGCGTGAACGGGAAGGAGAACACCGCCCCGCCGTCGGTACGGCAGAGCGAGCCGTACGCCGCGCACGCCGTGGCGAACGCGCTGTTGTAGTCCATCAGCCGAGCCCGCACCCGCGCCCGCCGGTTCACGTCCTTGCGCGCCCGCGATGTCGGGTCGGCCAGCATCGCCGGGCAGATCCGCCCGATCGTCCAGAACGAACGCGCGATCGCGTTGTCCTTGCCCACCCGCCACAACCGCCGCATGTCCGGGATGCTCGCCACGAACACCCGCGCCTCCGGCAGCCCTGCCCGCAACTCCGCCAGTGCCTCCTCCACCCGCCGCCGGTACACCTCCACCGGCGTCATCACCCGCTCCGAGCTCACGCACGCGTCCTGCGCGCCGATGAGAATCGTCACATATCCGGCCTTCACCGACACCGCCTGACGGACCTGACCGAGCAGATCCGCGCTCGTCGCACCCGGCACCGCGAAGTTGCGGTTGTGCCCCGACAGCTCCCCGCCCCTGGCCGCCAGCCGCCCGTAGTGACTGCTCACCTGCGCGTTGTCCCCGGCCGACCACGACCGCGACCTACACGCCACATACCACCCGCAGGCGTTGAAACCCGCACTGATCGAATCACCCAGCGCCGCCATCACCGCAGGTAGCGGCTCTGCGACCGACGCCGACGCCCCCGAACCCGACAGGACCACAACTGCGGCGACCACAGGCGCCAGAGCACGGATCATGGCCCCAAAGGTAGAGATCGACGCCACCCTCTACCAGCCGGACCCGGCTCCGGCAACCCACTTCCTATTCCCCCTTGACAGAACCGGCCCCAGCGGGATGACCCGCATACCAAGATCTATCCCAGCCATGGCCGTACCCAGGCCCCCGAGTCGAACGTGTTCAGTTCCCGCATAGAGTGTCTCGGGTGAGTGTCGCGCTCGGAATAACCCGCCCACTGCCGGTTCGCACCACCCAGGTAAGCGACCCCGGAGACCTGCTCTCCCACCTGCCCAGCACCGCGCCCTACGCCTGGATCAGGCACGGTCAAGGGCTCGTCGGCTGGGGCCAGGCGGCCCGCGTGGCCGTGCCACCGGGCCCCGGCCGCTTCGCCTGGGCCCGCCGATGGCTCGCCGACGTCTTCGCCGACGCCCACGACCAGCCCGGCACAGGCCCCGTCGCCTTCGGCACCTTCACCTTCGACGAGAACGCCACCGGCTCCGTCCTCGTCGTCCCCCAGGCCACGCTCATCCGCCGCGACGGGCGGAGCTGGCTCACCACCGTCGGCGACGCCCCGCACGAGAGCCCCCTCACCCCGGCCCGCGCCCCCGGCCGCATCAGCTACGGCGACGGCAGCCTCACCGCCCCCGAATGGGAGCACATCGTCGCGCACGCCGCCCAGCGCATCCGCGACGGCGAACTCGAGAAGGTCGTCCTCGCTCGCGACCTCACCGCCACCGCCGAGCACCCCATCGACGTCCGCGTCCTGCTCACCAGGCTCGCCGACCGCTACCCCGACTGCTACACCTTCTCCGTCGACGGCCTCGTCGGCGCCACCCCCGAACTCCTCATCCGCCGCACCGGGCCGCACATCGAGTCCCTCGTCCTGGCCGGCACCACCGCGCGCGGCGCCGACCCCGCCGCCGACCGCGCCAACGGCATCGCCTTGTTCAACTCCGCCAAGGACCGCCACGAACACGAGTGCGCGATCGCCTCCGTCCGGCAGGCCCTCGCCCCGCTCTGCTCCACCCTGCACACCCCCGACGAACCCGAACTGCTCGTCCTGCCCAACGTCCAGCACCTGGCCAGCCCCGTCAGCGGCCACCTCGCCGACGGCGCCACCGTGCTGGACGTCGTCGCCGCCATGCATCCCACCGCCGCCGTCGGCGGCACCCCCACCGCCACCGCCGTCGACCTCATCCGCGAGATCGAGGGCATGGACCGCGCGGGCTACGCCGGACCTGTCGGCTGGATCGACGCCCACGGCGACGGCGAATGGGGAATCGCCCTGCGCTCCGGCATCGTCGACGGCAACCAGGCCCGCCTGTTCGCCGGCTGCGGCATCATGGGCGACTCCGACCCCGCCTCCGAACTCGCCGAAGCCCAGGCGAAGTTCCGCGTCATGCAGTACGCCCTCGAGGGCTGACCCCTGATCAGCCCTCGCGGACGTGGATCCCCTCGCCTCTGATCACCTTGGCGCGGCCCGCCGTCAGCGTGGCCACCCAGTCCTCGAATCCGTCCACCCGCTCCTCGCCCACCGCCACCGCGAAACCCACCTCCGCGCCGTAGGTCACCTCGCGCACGGTGTACGGCGAGGCGCGCAGGTCGTTCTCCAGCCGCCCGGCCTGCCCGTGGTCGGCCAGCACGCGCATGAGCGTGGCCGGCACCATCCGGACGGGCTCGACCCGGTCCAGCGTCTCGGTCACCGCCGAGCCGTACGCGCGCACCAGGCCACCCGCGCCCAGCAGCACCCCGCCGAAGTAGCGCGTCACCACCGCGACCACGTCGTTGAACCCCCGCCCGACCAGCGCCTGCACCATCGGCGTGCCCGCGGTCCCGCCGGGCTCGCCGTCGTCGTCCCCCTTCTGCAGCCGCTGGCCGATCACATAGGCCGTGCAGTTGTGCGACGCGCCCGCATGCAGTGCGCGCCGCTCGGCGATGAACGCCACCGCCTCCTCGACGCTCCCCGCGGGCGCGATGGCGCAGATGAACCGCGAGCGCCGTACCTCGTTCTCGTGCTCGACGGGGTTTGCCAGGGTCAGGTACGGCGAAGCCATTGTCCCAGGTTATCGCCTTTACAAAGTAGATCCACTAGGCGGTTGTTAGGGTCAGGGCCTTGATCGACGGAGGGCGGCGGGGCATGCGGGTGACGATGACGAGCGCTGCGGCGCGGGCCGGCCGCGTGAACGAGGACTTCACCGGCGCCGTGCCGACGGCAGCGGTGCTGATCGACGGCGCCGGCATCCCCGGCATCGAATCGATCTGCCGGCACGGCGTGGCCTGGTACGCCAACCGCCTGGGAGGCAGCCTCCTCAGCCTCTTGTCGCTCGAGCGGGACCGCAGCCTCTCGGAGCTGCTCGCCGAGGCCATCAAGCAGGTGACGGACGATCATCGGGACACCTGCGACGTCGCCGACCCCATCAGTCCGTCGGCGACCGTGGCCATGCTGCGCCTGTCCGGCGGCCTCATCGAGCACCTGGTGCTCGGCGACTCAGTCCTCGTGCTCGACAGAGCAGACGGTGGGCCGCTCGTCTTCTCCGATCCCCGGGAGGTGATCATCAGCCGGCCGTACCGCTCCGCGCTCGAGGCCGCCGCCGAGGGGAGCGACGAGTACCGCCGAATCCTCCGAGACCTGCGCGCCAACCGGAACCAGCCGGGCGGCTTCTGGGTGGCCAAGGACGACCCGCGTGCGGCGGACGAGGCGATCACCGGAAGCTGTCCGATCTCCGAGCTGACCGGCGCGGTTCTGCTCAGTAATGGAGCCAGCCGCATCGTGGACCGGTTCCGGCTCGCCGACTGGCCTGGGGTGTTGGCCATCCTGGAGTCGAGCGGACCCGCCGAGATCATCCATCGTGTCCGGCAGGCGGAGGCGCGCCACGCGGTGGCGGCGGACGACGCGACGATCGCACACTGCACCGACCTCGGCGAGGCCTGACCGTCGCCTGGCGCGGTACGACCTCGAGCGTGAGGATGAGCATCATGCCCAATCCGCACCCCGCTTCCGTGCACCCCGCACACATCTCCCTCGCCCCGTCCCGCATAGCGTTCCAGGCATGACTTATCGCGTCGCCATGGACATCGGCGGCACCTTCACCGACGTGGTCTGCTACGACGAGCGCACCGGCGCCGTCACGGCCTCGAAGGCGCCCTCGACTCCGGGAGATCTCGCCGAAGGCGTCTTCGCCGCCCTCGGCCGGGTCGTGGACGACCCCGCGGCCATCTCCTTCTTCGTGCACGGCACCACCCAGGGGCTCAACGCGCTGCTGGAGCGCAAGGGGGCCAAGGTCCTGCTGCTGACCAGCGCGGGCGCCAGGGACGTCTACCAGATCGCCCGCGGCAACCGCGACCGCATGTTCGACCTGCGCTACCGCAAGCCGGCCCCGCTGCTGGAGCGGCGCGACACCATGGAGGCAGGCGGCCGGCTCGACTGGCGCGGCCGGGAACTGACCCCCCTCGACGAGGAGGCGGTACGGCACGCCGCCGGGCGCGCCCGCGCCGAAGGCTACGACGCCGTCGCCGTCTGCCTGCTGTTCAGCTACGTCAACCCCGCCCACGAGGCGCACGCCGGGCAGATCCTCGCCGAGGAGCTGGGCGACGACGTCCTCGTCGTGCTCTCGCACGAGGTGGCCCGCGAGTGGCGCGAGTACGAGCGCACCTCCTCCGCCGTGCTGGAGGCCTACACCGGGCCCGTCGTGCGGCGCTACCTGGCCAGGATCGAGCAGCGCTTCGCCGAGCGCGGCCTGGCCGTACCGGTGCACGTCATGCAGTCCTCCGGCGGGCTGGTCAACGCCGGGTACGCGATGCGCCGCCCGCTGCAGACCCTGCTGTCCGGGCCCGTCGGCGGCACCATGGGCGGTGTCGCCGCGGCCCGGCTGCTCGGCCTGGACAACGCCATCTGCGTCGACATGGGCGGTACCTCCTTCGACGTCTCCCTCGTCGTCGGCGGGCGCCCCGACGTCAGCGCCGAAGCCCGCATCGAGGGCTTCCCGGTGCTGATGCCGATCGTCAACCTGCACACCATCGGCGCGGGCGGCGGCTCCATCGCCTACTCCGAGGCAGGCGCGCTGCGCGTCGGGCCGGAATCGGCCGGGGCCGTACCCGGGCCCGCCTGCTACGGGCGCGGCGGCACCGAGCCGACCGTCACCGACGCCAACGTCGTGCTCGGCCGGGTCGACCCCACTTGGTTCGCCGGCGGCCTGATGGCGCTGGACGAGGAGGCCGCCGGTGCCGCCGTGGCCACCCTCGCCGACGACCTCGGCCTCGACCCGCTCCAGCTCGCCGAGGGCATCTGCGACGTCGCCAACGCCAAGATGGCGCAGGCCATCCGCACGCTCACCGTCGAGCACGGCGTCGAGCCGCGCGAGTTCGCCCTGGTCGCCTTCGGCGGCGCCGGAGCCATGCACGCGGTCTTCATCGCCCGCGAACTCGGCATCGCCGAAGTCGTCGTCCCCCGCTTCCCCGGCGCCTTCTCCGCCTGGGGCATGCTGGAGGCCGACGTCAGGCGCGACCTCACGCACCCCTACTTCACCCCGCAGGACGACCTGGACGGCGCCGACATGGCCGGCCGCCTGACCGCCCTGGAGGCCGAGGCGCTCGACGCGCTGCGCGGCCAGGGCGTGCCCGAGGAGCGGCGCCGGGTCGAGCACGCGGTCGACATGCGCTATGAGGGCCAGGACTACACCCTGACCATCCCCCTCGACGGGGCCGGCGAGCCCGGCCGGCCCGGCTTCCTGGCCACCGTCGCGGCCCGCTACGCCGAGGCGCACACCAGCCGGTACGGCCACGCCACCCCCGAGGCGCCGGTCGAGTTCGTCATGCTGCGCAGCACCGGCTTCGGCACCTTCCCCCGCGCGGCCGCAGCCCCCGCCCCGGCCGAGGACGCGGCGCGGGCCGTACGGGATGTGATCTTCGACGGGGAGGTGCACCGCACTCCCGTGCTGCGGCGCGCCGGTCTCGCCGGTGAGCTGGCCGGGCCGGCGATCGTGGTCGAGGAGACCGCGACCACCGTCATCCCGCCCGGCTGTCTCGCGCACGTCGACGACAACGGATTCCTGATCATCAAGGTGGGAGGCCACAAGTGATCGACCCGGTGACCACGGAGATCATCCGCTGTGCGCTGCTGCAGGCGGCCGAGGACATGAACACCACCCTCATCCGCTCCTCGTACACGCCGGTGATCTACGAGGCCAAGGACTGCGCCGTCGCCCTGCTCGACCGCGACCACAACGTCCTCGGCCAGTCCTCCGGCCTGCCGATCTTCCTGGGCAACCTGGAGGTCTGCACCCGCGAGACCGAGCGGCTGTACGGCCGGGAGATCTGGCGGGAGGGCGATGTGTGGGTGCTCAACGACTCCTACATCGGCGGCACCCACCTCAACGACGTCACCGTCTACGGGCCCATCTTCGCCGGTGGCGAGCTGGCCGGCTTCGCCGCCTCCCGCGCCCACTGGCTCGACGTCGGCTCCAAGGACCCCGGCGGGTCCATGGACTCCACCTCCATCTTCCAGGAGGGGCTGCGCCTCGGCCCGGTGAAGATCTACGCCGGCGGGGAGCCGTGCGCCGACCTGCACCAGGTCATCGCCCGCAACGTCCGGTTCCCGCACGCCACCCTCGGTGACATGCGCGCCCAGGTGGCCTGCGCCATGACCGGCCGGCGCCGCCTCACCGAGATCGTCAACCGCTGGGGCCTCGACACCGTCACCGCCGCCAGGGACGCCATCTTCGCGCAGACCGAGCGCCTGGAACGCGCCGCCATCGCGGCCATCCCCGACGGCGTCTACCGCGCCTCCGGCTTCCTCGACAACGACGGCATCGACCTCGCCACCCCACTGCCGGTCAACCTCACCGTGACCGTCTCCGGCGAGAGCGTCGAGGTCGACCTCACCGACTGCGCCGACCAGGCGACCGGGCCGGTCAACTGCGGCGCCGCACAGGCCGTGGCTGCCGTCCGCGTCGCCTACAAGCTCCTGGTCAGCGGCGAGGTGCCGCTGAACGGCGGCTCCTTCCGGCCGCTCAGCGTGCGGACCAGGCCGGGCTCCATGCTGGCCGCGCAGTCGCCCGCCGCCTGCCAGTACTACTACTCCCACCTCGGCCTGCTCATCGACCTCGTGGTCAAGGCGCTGGCCCCCGCCGTCCCGGACAAGGCCGCCGCCGCCAGCTACGGCGACTCCCTCATCGTCCAGTTCACCGGCACCGACCCGCGCAGCGGCAAGCTGTACGTCTCCCAGGAGGCCACGGTGGGCGGCTGGGGCGCCTGGGACGGCGGCGACGGCGAGACCTGCCTGATCAACAACGTCAACGGGTCGCTGCGCGACATGCCCATCGAGGTGCTGGAGACGCTCTTCCCCGTCCGCGTCACCCGCTACGAGGTCCGCCCCGACACCGGCGGCGCCGGGCAGTGGCGCGGCGGCAACGGCGTGGTGCGCGAGTACGAGTTCTCCGGCGACACCTCCCTGTCGCTGTGGTTCGAGCGCTCCGTCACCCCGGCCTGGGGCCTGGCGGGCGGCGAGGCGGGCGCACCGCCCCGCGTCCTGCTCAACCCGGGTACGGCCGGCGAGCAGGCGATGCTCAAGGTCAACGCCCTGCCGGTCAAGGCCGGTGACGTGCTGCGCTGCGAGTCGGGCGGAGGCGGCGGCTACGGCCCCGCCGACCTCCGTGCCCCCTCGGCCCTCGCCGAGGACCTCGCCCAGGGCATGACGACCGCCCCCTGAGAACCTCCCGCCGTACCGGCACTGCGAGCTCCCTCCGCCGCCCGTCCCGCCGGGCGGCTCAGCCGCGTACCCGCAGGACGTGGCTGGCCACGTGCAGGGCGAGCCGCGTCGCCGGGTCGTCCAGGTCGAAGCCCGCCGCCCTGATCCGCTCCAGCCGGGCGGTGACCGTGTTGCGGTGTACGCCCAGCCGCTCGGCCGCCCGGATCGCGCCGCCCTCGTCCAGCACCGCGGCCAGCGTCTCCAGCAGCACGCCGTCCCGGTCGAGGTCGGTGAGCGGGCGCAGCAGCACCAGTGACGGAGCGCGCAGCACGGTGCCCGGCAGGGCGGCCAGCAGTTCGCCCGGTCCCATGCGGTCGGCGCTCGCCACGCCGCCCTCGCCCGCCACCAGGGCGGCCGCCTCGGCGCCCAGCAGCGAGCCGTTCACCGCCGCGAGCCCTTCGGCCCGCGCTCCCACGCCCGCCGAGCAGGGCACGGGCAGCACCGGCAGGCGCTCCCGCAGCCACTCAGCGACCTCGTCCGGCCCTGCCGCCGACCAGCCCGCCCAGCCGTCTCCGCGGAGCATCAACGGGCCGGGCCCCAGACACGCGGTGATCACCTGCGAGGCGACGGCGGCATCGCGTACGGGCCGGACCATGAAACCGGTGAGCTCGCCGCGGACCGGCCATCCCAGCGCCGCCGCCCGCGCCCAGCCCTCCTCCCCCGGCCCACCGGCTTCGGGAGTCGCATCGCCCGGCGCCTGGACCGGCTCGGGGGGTGGGTCGGACAGCAGGCGTTCGGCCAGGGCCGTGCGCCTGGACAGGTCGCGGTCGGCCGCCAGCCGTTCGGTCGCCGCCCAGGCCGCCAGCGGGGCCACCGCCAGCGCCAGCACCGCGTTCACCACCCAGGGCCATCCGGGCGACCGCGACGAACCTCTCGCCACCAGCGTCCCCAGCGGCCCACCCTCCTGATCGAGCACCTCCATCGTGGCCAGCGGCTCCCCCTGCCCGGCTCGCGAGTCCTGTCCGGGCGGGGAGGCGGGTCGGCGGCTCGCCGGTTCCGGGCGGCCGGCGCGGCCCGCCACCCGGGTGCCGTACGGGTCCAGGAAGGCGACCGCGGTGCCCGGGAGTTCGGCGTTCAGGACGGCCAGGACTCTGCGGGCCGAGCCGCCCACCTCGGCCAGCCTGGTCGCGCACCTGGCCACGAGCTGGGTGCGGGCCGCCCCGGGCCGGGCCGCCGCCGAGGCCACCTGGACCGCCGTCACCAGCGGGTCCTCGTCCACGAAGATCAGTGTCACGCCCAGGCGCTCGGCCAGCACCGCCCCGGACCCGCCGCTCACCGCCGCCGACGGCGCGATCACGCACGCCGCCGCCTGCTCCCACGCACGCCGCATCGCCATCTCCACGGCCCATCCCCCGCTGGCCGCCGCCCCGATCAGCACCACCGCCGTGTGCGGCGCCACCGACCCGAAGACCTCCAGGTGGTCGACGATCCGTACCTCGTGCACCGGATTCTCGCCGTCGCCGTACATCCGCGCCCCCGCCAGCGGCCCGCCGTTGACCAGCTCGGCCACCGTCACTGGCGCCTCCCACGCGGCCCCGGCCCTCACAGCGGCACCCCGAACGCCCGCAGTCCGCCGAGCAGGCGGCCCCTGGCCGTGTGCCAGGCCGGGGCCGCGTTCAGCACCAGGATCTCCACGTCCATGCCGGGTTCCGCCTTGTCCACGTCGACGACCACCCCGGTGGTCGTGGAGATCATGCAGATCTGGTCCGGCGCCATCGCCACGGGCGCCCCGTCGGCCAGCGCCAACACCACCTCGTTGTGCGCCTCCAGCCGGACCAGCCGTTCGAGCCCGCCGTACTCCTCCACCACGATGCTCGACGGCAGTGAGGGCAACGCCAGGTCGGCGCCGTGGCCGGTGCTGCCCTCCACACCGGCGATGCGGCCCACGCAGAGCGTCCGCAGGCCGTACGGCGCCGCCAGGGCCCTCGGCGCGCCCGGTGCGCCCGCCTCCAGCAGCCGCCTGACCGTCCCCGGGACGCACGACTCGGCAAGCCGTTCCGCGCTCGTCGGGTAGCAGGCCGCCATCCCCCACCCGCCGAACGACAGCACCACCGGCCTGACCAGCTCCTCCACCCGGTCCGGCGCGGTCTCCAGCAGCACCAGCTCCCCGGAGGGCCCGACCAGCGCCAGCGGCGTGGAGCTGATCCCGCCCAGCGTGTACGTGGTCTGCTCGACCAGCGGGAAGACCCGCCCGGTCC
This sequence comes from Nonomuraea sp. NPDC046570, assembly GCF_040645915.1. Classification (NCBI taxonomy): domain Bacteria; kingdom Bacillati; phylum Actinomycetota; class Actinomycetes; order Streptosporangiales; family Streptosporangiaceae; genus Nonomuraea; species Nonomuraea sp. NPDC046570. The sequence continues at coordinate 35,546 of NZ_JBEYZF010000031.1, forward strand.
CGTCGGCGTCCACCAGCGGCAGCCCGAGCGAGGCCGCCGCGATCACCGGCAGCAGCGCGTTCTCCGCGGCCAGGTTGAGCGCGACCACCGCCCCGGCCCGCGCCCCGAGCCGCCGCTCCAGCGCCCGTACGGCCCGCGCCGGCTCGTCGCCCGCGGGCAACTGCTCGCCCAGCGCCGTCGACGACCCCACCAGGGTGATCGCCACGCACAGCGTCCGCGGCTCCAGCTCGTCCGCCTGGACCACCGGCACCCCGCCGCCGATCACCGACCTGGCCCAGTCCACAGCCAGCTCGAAGGACGCCTCGGCGGCCCCGGTGGCGAACAGCCGGGAGCCCGCGGCGAACCTGCCCAGAGACGTCTCGTCGATCACGGCGTCGCCCCCTCCGCGGTGACCCGCAGCCGGTACAGGCCGTCGGGCAGGTAGGACAGCGGGTTCACGGTGGTCGAGGCGATGCGCGCCGAGCCCGGGGCCGCGCCCGCGCTCACCACTCTGGCCAGGGCCTCGTCCCGCGCGCTGTCCAGCACCCGGTCGAGCTCGGCCCGCCCCCTGGCCTGCACGATCCGCTCCACCTCGGCGGTGGGCCCGGCGAGCGCCGCCCCGAACGCCGCGGCGGGCGCCACGAGTTCCCCCCGGGCGCCGTCGCCCCGCCGGGCGGCCCCTCGCGCGAAGCCCAGCCCGTCCAGGGGCCGCTCCTCGGCGGCGATCCCCGCCTCCTGCCGCGACCACCCGACGGCGTCCGCGACGAGCCCCTGAACCCGCGCGGCGGCGTCCTCCGCGGGCCCCCGGAGCGGCCCGGCGCCCTGGGATCGTTCGGCGGTGTCCGCCTCCGGAGGCGCGGGCAGCGGGACCAGGGAGGCCATGGCCGCCAGGCCGCGGGCCTCGCTCGCCGTGGCGCCCGCGTAGCACACCAGCGGATACCGCCGGAAGTAGTGGGAGGCCACCAGCCCGTCCCCCGACCGGGCGAAGAACAGCGGCAGCCCGGGAAAGGCCCGCGCCACCTCGTCCGCCACCCGGCCCGCCTCGGGGCCCAGCGCCGCGTTCATGATCGCGTCATCCTCGCGTTCCCGCAGCCCGGCCCGCCCGAACTCGTACGACAGCGTGATCCGCGCCCCGGGCACCTCGGCCGCGATGATCTCTGCCACCGCCAGCTCGTGGTCGGCCAAGACTGGCGAGCCCGAGGCCGTCACCGCGAAGTCGGTCAGCCCCGCCCCGGCCGCGAACCGCCGTACCGCGGCGGTGTCCAGCCGGGCCAGTTGACGGCCGGTGAGGGTGTGCCCGCCGCGCACGATCGTCGCCAGGCCCGACCCTTTCGGCCAGCCGGCCAGGGGCCGCAGCGCGGGCGGGCAGCTTCCGGCGACGCGGATGGCGGCGACCGGCGCGGGCCGTACCGTGTCGAGGTCCACGGCCACGCAGACCGCGCGCGCCCGCCTGAGGTAGTCGGCCATCCCTGGGGAGGGGGCGCGCGCCTCCCAGGGCTCCGCGCCGGAGACCACCCCCAGCAGGGCGCCGTCCCTGACGGCCACGACCGCGCTCACGGTCGTCGTCGCGGGCTGGGCGAGCGCGACGCCGAGGATCACTCCAGTTCGCGTCCTTCCGTCTCCGGCAGCGGCATCGCCAGCAGTGCCGTGACCAGCAGGAACGCGTTGATGACCAGCATCGTCGCGGTGAACCCGGTGGCGCCGGCCAGCATCGCGCCGACCGCGCTCGGCGCCAGGGCCGTCGCGATGAGCTGCGACGCGGTCGCCCACGAGTAGCCGGTGCCGCGCAGCGCGGTCGGGTAGAACTCGCCATTCCAGGTGTTCCAGACGCCCCAGGCGCCCAGGCTGAAGAACGACAGGATGAAGTTGCCGGCGTACAGCTCCCAGGTCGTGGAGGCGGTGGCGAACCAGAGGCCGCCGATCGCCGCCGCGACGACGTACACGAGGAAGACCTTCTTGCGGCCGAACCGGCCGGTCAGCAGCGAGGCGCTGACGTAGCCGGGGATCATCATCAGCGCGCTGAGCGCCGCGAAGCCCAGCGAGGCGTCGAGGCTGAGCCCCTTGCTCTGGAGCAGCGTCGGCAGCCAGGTCTGCAGGCCCCAGTAGCCCCAGTTGAAGGCGAAGTTCAGCAGCAGCATGACCACGGTGATCTTGCGCAGCCGGCCGCGGAACAGGTCGAGCGGGTTGCCCATCCGGGTGCCGGCGACGGTGAAGGTCGCGTCGGCGTCGGGGCTGCCCAGCTCGCGCAGGACGGCGCGCGCCTCCGCCTGCCGGCCGCGGGCGGCCAGCCAGTACGGCGACTCGGGCACCCACGCCTTGATCGCGAACGCCCACAGGCCGGCCGCCGCGCTGGCGACGACCACGACGTGCCAGCCGAGGTCGCCGAAGGCCACCGAGGCGCCGATCGCCGCGAGCATGCCGATCGGCCAGCCGATCGACAGGTAGACCGCCGCCCGGCCCCTGGTCCTGGTGGGCAGCAACTCCAGGAAGTACGGGAAGGTGATGGTGTAGACGCCGGCGAGCGCGAGGCCGGAGGCGACGCGCAGGCCGATGAGCGTGGCCGCGTTCGGCGCGAACGCCGAGGCCAGCGCGATCACCCCGTAGGCCAGCAGGGACCAGAAGCTGGCGGGCTTGCGGCCGATCCGGTCCGCGACGGGCCCCCAGATCAGCACGCCGGGGATCATGCCGAAGGCCACGGCCGACAGCACCAGGCCGATGCCGGCCTCGTCCAGCCCGAAGGAGGCGCCCAGGTCGGCCGCGACGTAGATCAGGGCGAGCTGCTCCCAGGACTCGATGACGAACGCGATGAACAGCGCGAGTGCGATCAGCACGTGCCGCCTGGAGAACGGCATGCGGTCGAAGGCGGCGCCGATGGGCATGGTCGGCGTGTCGATGGCGGTCATGGAACTCCTCGGAAGAGGGGCGCGAAGTACTGCCGCACCATAAGCCGCCCCCTCTCGACCGGCCCTGTGCACGCCGCCCAGCTCCCCGGGGCCGCGTGTGCACCTCGCCCTGAGGTTCAGGGTACCCGCAGGTCAGAGAGTGTTCTCGTGGATGTGCACGATGACCCATTCGCCGTCGATCCGGCGCAGCACGGCGGTGGTGCGGACGATCTCGGGCTCACCTTCGGCGAAGTCGACGCGCAGCAGGTAGCGGGCGAGCGCGGTGTCGCCCCACATGTCGACGACCTCGTCGTAGGCGCGCACCCCGGTCTCGGGCGGGCCGTCGGCCGGGCGGGCGTCGCGCACCTTCTCCAGCTGTTCCCTGCTGGTGATCAGGGTCGGGTCGGCCGAGTCCCAGATCGTCGCCTCAGGGTGCAGCAGCCGGTCGATCCCGGCCCGGTCCTCCCTGGCGTAGGCGTCGTACATCCCGGTGATGACCGCCCAGACGGCCTCGCGTGCCACGGATGGGCTCCTCTTCGTCGAAGGTGTGTTCTCCCACGTTAGGGGCGCTGGACCGGCCGAGCGCCTTTACAAAGTAGATCACCAGCACCGTCGTGAGACGCACGTCGGCTTCTCGCACGGGCTGCACTACTGCCTGGGCGCCGCGCTGGCCCGGCAGGAGGGCGAGGTGGCCTTCGAGGCGATGCTGCGCCACTTCCCCGGGCTGTCGCCGGCGGTCGCGCCGGGGGAGCTGGCGCGGGCGTTCGATCCGAGCGCGTGGCGGCTGGCGGCGCTGCCGGTACGGCTCTCCGCCGAGTAGGTCACTCGCGGCTGAGCTCGTGGGCGAGCTGGTCGAGCTCGGCGCCGCCGGCCATCAGCGAGGTCAGCCGGTCCAGGGAGATGTCGGCCTTGGCGTACTGGCCGAGGCTGGCGCCCCGGTTCAGCAGCAGGAAGCGGTCGCCGACCGGGTAGGCGTGGTGCGGGTTGTGGGTGATGAACACGACGCCGAGCCCCCGGTCGCGGGCTCGGACGATGTAGCGCAGCACCACGCCCGCCTGTTTGACGCCGAGCGCGGAGGTGGGCTCGTCGAGGATCAGCACGCGCGCGCCGAAGTGTACGGCGCGCGCGATGGCGACCGACTGCCGCTCTCCCCCGGACAGGGTGCCGACCGGCTGGTCGACGTCGCGGATGTCGATGCCCATCGCCCGCAGCTCCTCGCGCGCCACCCGCCGGGCTTTGGCCACGTCGAAGCCGAGGCCCTTGCGCGGTTCGGAGCCGAGGAAGAAGTTCCGCCAGACCGACATCAGCGGGATCATCGCCAGGTCCTGGTAGACGGTGGCGATCCCGCGGTCCAGCGCCTCGCGGGGGCCGGCCAGCCGTACCGGCCTGCCGTCGACCAGCAGTTCGCCCGTGTCGTGCCGGTGCACGCCGGCCAGGATCTTGATCAGGGTGGACTTGCCCGCGCCGTTGTCGCCCAGGACGCAGGTGACCTGGCCGGCCTCGACGCTCATCGACACCTCGCGGAGCGCCAGCACGCTGCCGAAGGTCTTGCCGATGGCCCTCGTCTCGAGGATCAATGCCTCACCTCTTCGGCGTAGCGGCGCACCAGCCGGTTGGCGAGGGTCGCCAGCAGCAGCATCGCGCCGAGGAAGAACTTGAACCAGTCGGCGTCCCAGCCGAGGAAGACGATGCCCTTGTCGGCCATGCCGAAGATGACCGCGCCGATGGAGGCGCCGATCGCCGAGCCGTACCCGCCGGTCAGCAGGCAGCCGCCGATGACCGCCGCGATGATGTAGATGAACTCCTGGGTCACGCCCGTGCTGGCCTGGACCGAGGTGAAGCGCAGCGCCAGGATCGAGCCGACCAGCCAGGCGGCGAAGGCCGTGGTCATGAACAGCGCGATCTTGGTGCGCGCGGCGGGCACGCCGACCGCGCGGGCCGCCTGCTCGTTGCCGCCGACGGCGAAGATCCAGTTGCCGAAGCGGCTGCGCGCCAGCACCCAGGTGGCCAGCACGGTCACCGCGATCCACCACAGGATCGCCACCCGGAAGCCGACGCCGCCGATCGTGACCGTGCCCGCGAAGACCATGTTGGCGGTCTCGAAGCCCTCGGCCCGGCGCAGGCCGCTCACCTGGACGGTGCCGGTGATCAGCTTGGTGACGCCCAGGTTGACGCCCTGCAGCATGAGGAAGGTGCCGAGGGTGACGATGAAGCTGGGCAGCCTGGTCCGGGTGACGAGCAGGCCGTTGAGGAACCCGATGGCCAGCGCGACGGCCAGGCCGACGAGCATCGCGCTCCACACGTCGAAGCCGTAGCGGGTGGCCAGCGTGACCAGCACCAGCCCGGTGGTGCCGGTGAGCACGCCGGCCGACAGGTCGAACTCGCCGCCGATCATCAGCAGCGCGATGGCCACGGCCATGATGCCGAGCGTGGCGGCGGGGTCGAGCCAGTTGGCGACGCCGGCGGGCGAGCGGAAGACCTCCGACTGGACGGCGAAGAAGGTGAAGACGGCGATCGCGCCGACCACCGCGCCCAGTTCCGGCCTGATCAGCGTCCTGCGCAGGCGGCCGACGTCGGAGACGCGTTCGTCGGCCGCCGGCACCGCGGTCGTCATCGCGTGCCGCCCTCCGCCAGCTTGGCCACCTGCTCGGCGTTGTCCTTGGTGACGAAGCCGGGGCCGGTGTTGACCGGCAGGCCGCCGCCGACGGTGTTGAGGTTGTTCTTGTACAGGTAGAGGAAGGTGATCGGCAGCCAGCCCTGGAGGTACTGCTGCTGGTCCACGGCGAACAGCACCTCGCCGTCCTTGATGGCGGTCACCACGTCGCCCGACAGGTCGAAGGTGCCGAGCTTGGCCGGCGAGCCCGCGTCCTTCAGGGCGTCGCGGGCGGCGATGGCGACGGCCGGGTTCAGCGCCAGCACGCCGTTGATCGACTTGTCCGCCTGGACCTTCGCGGTGATCTTCGAGCCGACGTCGGCCAGGTTGCCGACGTCGACCTGCAGCCGCTCGACGGTGCCGCCGAGGGTCGCCTCGGCGCCCTTGCAGCGCTGGTCGAGGCCGACGTTCCCGGCTTCGTGGATCACGCACAGCAGCTTGGTGACGCCCTCGGCCTTGAGCTTCTCCCCCGCGCCGCGCCCGGCCACCTCCTCCGACTGGCCGACGTGGGTGATCGCGCCGAACTCCTTGGAGGACTCCAGGCCGGAGTTGATGGTCACCACCGGGATGCCGGCGGCGACCGCCTTGCCGATCGACTCCTTCAGCGCGTCGGGGTTGGCCATCGAGACCGCGATGCCGTCGACCTTCTGCGAGACCGCCTGGTCGACGAGCTGCGACTGCTTGCCGGCGTCGCCGTCGCCCTGGTAGGTGACGCTCACGCCGTACTTCTGGCCGGCGGCCTGCGCGCCGTTCTTCACCACGTCCCAGAAGGAGTCGCCCGCGCCCGCGTGCGTGATCACGGCGAAGGTGCCCTGAGCGGCGGCAGCGGGAGCGCTCGCCCCGCCCTGTTCCTGACCTCCTCCGGAGCTCTGCGAGCAACCGCTCAGCACCAGCGCCGCCATCAGGCCGAGCACGACCGGGGTCCGCTTCATCCGACACCTCCATGACCAAGGGCTCGCCCCCGGTTGTAACCGGCGCTCACCCATGTGTCAATGGTTTGTCGTGACATTAAGACTAATGCCACGCTCTGCCGTGCATGTTTCCTCAGTATGTCAAGACATAGTGATGTCCTATTGCCCTCTGATGAATTCGGCTCTACGTTGACATCAAGACCCCCCGACCACAGGAGCCGCCATGCGCCCCCTGCTTCTCGCGATCCTGCTGTTACCCGTGCTCGCCGCGCCGGCCGCGGTGGCCGACGGCATAGCCACAGCCGAACCCTCGGTCGAGACGCCCGCCATGTTCGACGACGAGGCCGGCGGCAACGCCAACGGCGACGACCCCGCCATCTGGGTGCACCCCTCGCGCCCCGGCAAGAGCATCGTCATCGGCACGGCCAAGGAAGGCGGCCTGTACGTCTACAACCTGGCCGGAGCCCAGGTCCAGCACATCCCCGCACCCGCCGCGCCCGGCCCGGACGACGAGGTGGGCAGGTTCAACAACGTCGACCTCGTGGAGGGCTTCCGCCTGTCCAACGGCTCCGAGGTGGACCTGGCCGTCGTCTCCGACCGGGGCCGCGACCATGTCCGCTTCTACGCCGTCAACCCCACCAAGGCGGCCGCGGGCCAGCCCCCGCTCACCGACGTGACCGACCCGGACGTGCCGTTCGTCTTCAACAGCACGCAGGCCGAGGTCAACGACGCCGCCACCGCGTACGGCCTGGCCACCTGGCAGGACCGGCACGGCGACTACGCCCTGGTCAGCCGCCGGCACATGACCTCGGTCGGCCTGGTCAAGCTGGCCGCCAAGCCCGGCGGGAAGGTCGGCTACTCCCTCGTCCGCACGCTCAGCCTGCCCGCCAGCTTCGTACTGCCCAACGGCAGCACCTGGCACCCGTGCGAGGACCCGGGCGAGCTGGCCCAGGTCGAGGGCATGGTCGTGGACGGCGAGCGCGACGTGCTCTACGCCGCGCAGGAGGACGTCGGCATCTGGCGGATGCGCGCCGACCTGACCGGCACGCCGGTGCTGATGGACAAGACGAAGGAATATGGCAGGCAGGACACCTTCGACCCTGCGACCGAGGAGTGCCTGCCCGGCCCCGACCCCGGTTACGGCGGCGAGCACCTGGCGGCCGACGCCGAGGGTCTGACGATCTACGACTCCGAGGACGACGGCGACGGCTACCTGCTGGCCTCCAGCCAGGGCGACAACACCTTCGCGGTGTACGAGCGCGAGGGTGACAACGACTACCTCGGCCAGTTCCGGGTGGGCTCGGCCGGCGGCGTCGACGGCGTCGAGGTCAGCGACGGCTCGATGGTGACCGGCAAGTCGCTCGGTTCGGCCTTCCCGCACGGCCTGTTCGTCGCGCACGACGGCGTGAACACTCCCGCCGACGGCGACCGGGAGATCACCAACTTCAAGTTCGTCCCGTGGGAGGAGGTGGCCGAGCCACTGGACCTGGACATCGTGAACTAGCGAGGGCTCGGGGCCCGGCTTCGGCCGGGCCCTTCTTCCTTTATAGAACGGAATTCTTTGTTCCGCGTATAGTATGCGTATGACCACTGCACCGATGAGCGGCCGCAAGGCGCAGGCCGCGCGCAACGACGAGCTGATCCTCCAGGCCGCCCGCGCGGTCTTCACCGCCGACCCCGGTGCGCCGATCGCCGCGGTGGCCGATCGGGCGGGCGTCGGGATCAGCGCGCTCTACCGGCGCTACGGCAGCAAGGAGGCGTTGCTGCAGAAGCTCTGCGGCGACGGCCTCCAGCTGTACATCGCCGCCGCGGAGCGGGCGCTGCGCGCCGAGGGCGACCCGTGGGCCGCGTTCCGCTCCTTCATGGCGGACATCGTCGACGCCGACACCCACTCGCTGACCCTGGCCTTGGCGGGCACCTTCCACCCGACCGAGGAGCTGTCCCGCGACTCGGCGCTGGCCGGCGAACTGGGCGAGCGGGTGTTCGCGCGCGCCTCCTCGGCGGGGGTGATCAGGCCGGACGTCGCCATGGCGGACATCTCCGTGCTCTTCGAGCAGCTCGCCTCGATCCGCCTGGGCGACGAAGCCCGTACGGCCCGGCTCCGCCACCGCTACCTCGCCCTCCTGCTGGACGCCCTCCACCTGCCCTCCGGCACCACTCCCCTGCCGGGCCCTCCCCCGAGCCAAGAGGAGATCGAGGCCCGCTGGATCCCCGCCTAAGCCTCCTCCGCCAGCGCGAGGGTGCGGCGGGCGCGGGTGACGACGGGGGCGTCGACGAAGCGGCCGTCGGGCAGGGCGACCGCGCCCACCCCCGCCGCCCGCGCCCGCTCCGCCGCCTCGACCACCTCGCGGGCCTTGGCCACCTCGCCGGACGCGGGCCGGAAGCCCTGGCGGATGGCCGGGAGCTGGCGCGGGTGGATGGCGGCGCGGCCGAGCATGCCGAGAGCGCGGCCCCGCACGCACGAGGCGATCAGCCCGTCGGTGTCCTTCAGGTCGGCGTACACCGACATCGGCACCGGCGGCAGCCCCGCGGCCGCGGCGGCGAGCACCACCCGCAGCCGCAGGTGATCGAAGGCGTGCTCGGCGGTGATGGACAGCTCGGCGGCCAGGTCCTGCTCGCCGAGGGCCAGCCCGGCGACACGCGGGTGAGCCGCGATCGCCTCGGCGCCGAGCACGCCCAGCGCCGACTCCAGCAGCGCGTACGCTCCCACCGGCCGGTCGCCGAGGATCTCGTCGGCCAGGTCGAGGGTCTGCGGCGACTCCACCTTCGGCAGCCGCAGCGCGTCCAAGCCCGGCGCGGCGGCCAGTTCGGCGAGGTCGTCGAGGCCGCGCCGGGTGGCCAGGTCGTTGATCCGCACGTGCAGGGCGGGGCCGCCCTCGGGGCCGCGCCGGGCCAGGAACTCGGCGACGGCGCGCCGGGCGTCGTCCTTGCGCGCGGGGGCCACGGCGTCCTCGAGGTCGAGGATCACCACGTCGGCGCCCGAGGCGACGGCCTTGCCGTACCGGTCGGGGCGGTCGCCGGGGACGTAGAGCCAGGTGATCGGGAGTGTCACGCGACCACCCCGTCCGCGCGCAGAGCGGCGATCTCGTCAGGGGTGCAGCCGAGCTCGGCGAGGATCTCGTCGGTGTCGCGGCCGAGGCCGCGTCCGGTCCACCTGACCTCACCCGGCGTCTCGGACAGACGGAACATCACGTTCTGTACGGTCACCCGCCCCAGCTCCTCATCCGGCAGTTCGACGAAGGTGCCGAGCGCCCGGTACTGCGGATCCTCGGCGATGTCGGCGACGTCGTAGATCGGCGCGATGGCCGCCTGGGCCTCCTCGAAGCGGGCCACCACCTCGGCGGCGTCCCGCTCGGCGATCCACCCGCCGACGGCCGCGTCCAGCTCGTCGACGTGCTCGACCCGGCCGCGCCCGCTGGCGAACCACGGCTGCTCGGCCAGGTCGGCCCGGCCGACCAGGGTGACGACGCGCTTGGCGATCGTCTGCGCGCTGGTGGAGACGGCCAGCCAGCGGCCGTCCCGGGTGCGGTAGGTGTTGCGCGGCGCGTTGCTGCCGGAGCGGTTACCGGTGCGCTGGGCCACCACGCCGAGCGCCTTGTAGGCGGTCATCTGCGGGCCGAGCAGGCCGAGGATGGGCTCGATGATGGCCATGTCGATGACCTGGCCCTGGCCGGTGGCCTCGCGGGCGTGCACGGCGACCATGAGGGCGTAGGCCATGGCGAGGCCGGCGATGCCGTCGGCCAGGGCCAGCGGCGGCAGCGTGGGCGGCCCGTCGGGCTGGCCGGTCATCGAGGCGAAGCCGCTCATCGCCTCGGCGAGCGTGCCGAAGCCGGGCTGCCCGGCCATCGGGCCGTGCTGCCCGAACCCGGTCATCCTGGCCACGATCAGGCGGGGGTTGAGCTTCCGCAGGTCCTCGGGGGCGAGGCCCCAGCGCTCCAGCGTGCCGGGGCGGAAGTTCTCCACGAGCACGTCGGCCTCCGCCACCAGGCGGCGCAGGATCCGCTGGCCGTCCTCGTGCGACAGGTCGACGGCGGCGGTCCGCTTGTTGCGCGACAGCGTCTTCCACCACAGCCCGACCCCGTCGACGGAGGCGCCGTGGCCGCGCGAGGGGTCGCCGCGCCGCGGATGCTCGATCTTGATGACGTCGGCGCCGAAGTCACCGAGCATCATCGCGGCCGAGGGGCCGGCGAACAGCGTCGCGATGTCGATCACCCGGAGGTTTCCCAGACTGCTCATAGTTGTATAACTTATAAGAAATGTCCGCACCGTTGAGCAAGGCCGACTACGTCTACCGCGCCCTGCTGGAGGAGATCCGCACCGCGCGCCTCCCCGGCGGCACCGCGCTGCGCGCCGCGCCCATCGCGCAGCGGCTCGGCGTCTCCATCACCCCGGTCCGCGAGGCGCTGCGCCGCCTGGAGCGCGACCGGCTGATCAGCTACGAGCCGCACCACGGGGCCACCGTCGTGGACCTGGGCGACGGCGCGCTCCAGGAGTTCTACGGGGTGCGGGCCGCCCTCGAAGGGCTGGGGGCGCGGCTGGCCGCGGCCAGGATCACGCCCGCCCAGCTCGCGGAGCTGCGGGTGCTGCACGAGTCGATGGTCCGGGATCACGCCGAGGGCAGGTGCGAGGGGCTGGGCGAGCGGAGCGAGGAGTTCCACCTGCGGATCACCGACATCGGCGGGCCGGAGTTCCTCGGGCAGCACGCCAGAGGGGTGCGGGCCGGGGTTCCGGTGCCCGCCGGGCACTCACTGTGGCTGGATCCGGTGCTGGCCCAGGGGCAGCTCGACGCGCACGAGGGGATCCTGCGGGCGCTGGAGGCCGGGGACGGGCCGGCGGCCGAGCGCCTCATGTCCGGCCATATCGACGCCGCCGCCCGCCATCGGATCGGCACGCGCCCTCCCTAGCGGACAGGGTCCGCACGCAGGTGGAGGAGCTCCTACACCTACCCTGGTGGGAGTGGGGGGCCGTCGCCGTCGCCCTGAACTGAGCGAGGAGGCAGCGCATGTCCACGATCGCCATCGTCGGCGCCGGCCCCGGGCTGGGCCGTTCGCTCGCCAAGGTCTTCGGCGGCCACGGCTTCGACGTCGCCCTGGTCGCCCGCGACCGCGGCAGGCTCGACCCGCTCGTCGCGGAACTGGCCGAGGCGGGGATCACCGCGGCCGGGTTCGGCGCCGACGTGACCGACCGCCCCTCGCTGGTGGCCGCGTTCGACCAGATCAAGGAGCGCTTCGGCGGCGTCGAGGTGCTCGAGTACTCCCCCGCGCCGCACCCGCCCACCCCGGACCCGGTGATGGCCGGGCCGCTGGAGGTGAGCGTGGACAACCTCCAGCCCCAGGTCGAGTACTACCTGTACGGCGCGGTCACCGCCGCCCGGCAGGTGCTGCCCGGCATGCTCGCGGCCGGGTCCGGCACGCTGCTGTTCACCACCGGCGGAGGCTCGATCACCCCGCACCCGGCGATGGCCAACGTCGACGCCGCCGCCGCGGCGTTGCGCAACTGGGTGCTCAACCTGCACCAGGTCACGACCGAGAAGGGCGTCTACGCCGCGTACGTGGCGATCAACGCCAGCCCGCCCGAGGCCGAACCGGACGCCGTCGCCGCCGCCTACTGGGACCTGTACACCCGTCGCGAGCAGGCCGAGCTCGTCTACGGCGCCTGACCGTGGTCCTTCCAGCCGCTGAGGGCGTGTTCGACCAGGTCGGCGACCGCGCCGTCCGCGCAGGGGCCCACGACCAGGTCGGCGCCCGCCCGGACGTCGGGGTGGCCGTCGCCCACGGCCACGCCCAGCCCGGCCGCCGCGATCATGTCGAGGTCGTTGGGGTTGTCGCCGATGGCGGCCACCTGCGTCAGCGGCACGCCCTCGGAGGCGGCGAACGCCCGCAGCGCCGCCCCCTTGGTGGCGCCTTCGGGCAGCACCTCCAGGTAGGCGGCCTCGGAGCGCATCGTGGTCGTGCCCTCGATGCCAAGATCGGGCAGCAGGTCGACGGCGCCGATCAGCATGCACTTGGTGACGTCGTCCGCGGGCACCGCGCCCCATCCGCCGGGCGGGCGGTGCAGGTCGAGGCCGTCACGGCGGGCGTAGTCCCGCAGTTCGGGCACCTCGTGCAAGGCCAGCGCCCGCCCACCCGAGAACACCACCGGGTAGACCCCGCCCGGCAGTTCCCCGAACAGGCGGGTGACGGCGTGCCACGCGGCGGCGGGCAGCCTGCTGGAGGCCAGCACCCGGTCGTCGCGCAGATCCACCGTGCGCGCCCCGTTGTACAGGATCGCGCCCCCGGACAGATCCAGCTCGTCGTAGAAGCGGCGCGCCGAGTGCTCGCTCCGCCCCGTGGCCAGCACGACCCGCCCGCCCGCCGCCATGTACCGCAGCAGCGCCTTCCTGCTCGACTCCACCATGAGCAGGTCCCGCCCGACCAGCGTCCCGTCCAGGTCGGTGACGATCCACCGGATCACCGCGCGACCTCGGAGAGGAGCTCCCGCAGGGCGGAGGACTCCAGGTCGAAGCCGCCCACATGGGCGAGGTAGTCGCCGGGGGCGAACGGGTCGCCGAGGTAGACGCCACCGGCCCGCTCGACCAGCAGGGCTCCGGCGGCTACGTCCCACGGGCTGACGTTGCGGCCGTAGGCGGCGTCGGACCAGCCCGCCGCGACGTGCGCGAGCTTGAGCGCGGCGCTGCCGGGGCGGCGTACGGCGGCGAAGGAGGACATCAGTCGGCCGTACCGCTGAAGGGCGAGGTCGCCGTCGGTGGCGAAGTCGCGCGGTGTCGGATAGCTGCACAGCAGCATGGCCTCGCGGTCGGTGGCCGCGCCCACGCTGCGCAGCGGCGCGCCGTTGCACCAGGCGCCGGTGTCGGAGGCGGTGAACTCGTCGTCGCGGATCGGGTCGTAGATCACTCCGGCGACGAGCCGCCCGTCGACGGCGGCGCCGATGGAGACGCAGAAGAACGGCAGCCCGGCGGCGAAGTTGGCGGTGCCGTCGATCGGGTCGACGAACCAGCGGACGGAGCCCTCGCCGGTGGTGCCGCCCTCCTCGCCGACGATGACGCTGCCGGGGCAGCGGGCGCCGATGACCTCGCGGATGGCCGCCTCGGCCGCCCTGTCGTGCTCGGTCACCGGGTCGTGGAAGTCGCGTTTGTGGTCGACCTGCGGCCGTGAGCGGAACGCCTTGCGCAGCCGCTCCCCCACGGTGCGCGCGGCCTCCGAGGCGATGTCCATCAGCTCGTCCATGTGTCCTCCAGCAGTCTCAGCAGCCCGTGCGCGTCGTCCACGACAGCCGCCGGGCGCTGCCGTACCTCGTAGGGGATCTTGTCCGTGCTGTCCGACCTCATCAGGATCGTCGAGCCCGCCCCGGCGCGTGCCCCGCAGACGACATCCCTGTCGTAGTTGTCCCCTACGTACCAGACATCCGCGGGAACGACGCCCAACGCCCGGGTGGCGATCCAGATCATCTCCGGGTTCGGCTTCCTGACCCGCACCTCGTCGCTGTAGACCTGCAGCGCGAAGCGCAGGCCGTGGGCGTCCACGAAGTCGCGGTGGACCGCGCCGGACAGCGAGTTGCTGACCACGGCGACCGGCACGTCCCTGCCCGCGCAGGCGGTCAGCAGCGCGGGGATGCCGGGGCGGATCTTGCGGTCCTGGCGCAGCTCGCCCATCCGCTTGCACAGCGCGGTCGCCTCGGCCAGCACCAGCTCGCGCGCGGCCGGGCCCCAGTCGGCGGCCACGAAGTCGCCCCAGAAGCGCCGGTGCGTCATCTCCTCCGGCGCGTACGGCCGGGACATGGCGTCCTTCCAGCACCGGTCGGCCTCCACCCCGGCCCTGATGTCGAGCTCCACCTCCTGCGGGGTCAGTACGGCACAGCCCGCGACGACGAGCCTGCCGTGCACGTCGGCGGCCAGCTCGGCCGCCCACGAGGGCCGCTTGGTCGTCTCCACCAGCACGCCGCCGAAGTCGAGCAGCAGCGCGGCGGGGGCCCTCATCGGGCGCTCGCCATGTCCCAGGCGGCCATCCTGGCTCCCGAGCCGTCGAACAGGTGCAGGTTCTCCGGCTCGATCCAGCAGGTGACGCTTCCCCCGGGCGCGACCTCCACCGGCGTGTAGGTCAGCGCGAACAGCTCGGTGTCGAGGATCCGCAGCCGCAGCGTCCATGACGAGCCGGCCGGCAGCACGGCCTCGACCTGCGCCTCCTCGCTCCAGGCCGCGGCGGGCGGGCGGCCGAAGCGGATGGCCTCGGGCCGCATGCCGACGGTGGCGGGCACGCAGGCCGCCCGGTCGCCGATGTGCCGCAGCAGCGAGCCCGCCATGCCCGCGGTGCCCTGGGCGGGCACGGGGACCAGGTTCATCGGGGGGCTGCCGACGAACTCGGCGACGAACCTGTTGGCCGGGCGGCGGTACATCTCCATCGGGGAGGCCATCTGCTGCAGCAGGCCCTGGTCCATGACCGCGACGTCGGTGGCCATGGTCATGGCCTCCATCTGGTCGTGGGTGACGAACACGATCGTCGCCCCGGTCTCCTCGTGGATGCGCTTCAGCTCGGCGCGCATCTCCAGGCGCAGCCGCGCGTCCAGGTTGGACAGCGGCTCGTCCAGCAGCAGCACCGACGGGCTGACCGCGAGCATGCGGGCCAGCGCCACGCGCTGCTGCTGGCCGCCGGACAGCTGGGAGGGGTAGCGGTCCATGGCGTCGTCGACGTGCACCATGGCGAGCGCGGCCTCGGCGCGGGAGCGGCGCTCGGCGGCGGGGACCTTGCGCATGCGCAGGCCGAACTCGGTGTTGCCGCGCACGGTCAGGTGCGGCCACAGCGCGTAGTTCTGGAAGACCAGCCCCATCTGGCGCTTCTCCGGCGGGACGTACAGGCCCTGTTCGACGGAGTCGAGCACCCGGTCGCCGACGGCGATGGTGCCCGCGGTCGGCTGCTCCAGTCCGGCGATCATGCGCAGCGTCGTGGTCTTGCCGCAGCCCGAGGGGCCGAGCAGACACATGAACGCCCCATCCTCAACCACTAAATCCAGATTTTTCACCGCATATTCGCCCGAGCCGTAGCTCTTGGCGATCCCCGAAAGGGTAATCGTCGGCATTTATCCTCCCAATCCGGATGCAAGGCTGCTCTTGGTGAGCCGCTGGGTCAGGTACGTCATGGTGAACGACACCAGGGCGATCATCAGCACGACCGCGTTGGCGAGCTGGGTGTAGCCGTAGTCGACCAGGTTGATCGACAGCGTGGTGAGCAACTGGGTGCCCGTCGTGGTGAGCATGATGACGATGCTGAGCTCCTTCAACCCCGAGATGAACGGCAGCACCACTCCGGTGACCAGCGCCCCCTTCTGGATCGGGAAGATGATCAGGCGCATCCGGGTCCACCAGGTGGCCCCGCAGATCTGCGCGGCCTCCTCGGGTTCCCTGCCCAGTTGCATCATCGCCGAGATGCCCGAGCGGGAGGAGTACGGCAGGTGTGTCACGGCCATGACGACGATCAGCAGCAGCGTCGTGCCGTACAGCGCGGGAATGGGGCCGCGGGCGACCGCGAACAGGGACAGTGAGGCGGCCGCGAAGGCGATGCCGGGGATCAGGTAGGGCAGGAAGGAGACCTGGCGCAGGAAGCCGCTCAGCCGGGGCGCGACGCCGCGCACCACCACGTACCCCACCAGCAGCCCGACGACGCCGCAGATCAGCGCCGCGCTGCCGACGATGACGAGGCTGTTCACGGCCGCGTCCCACAGCTCGTTGCCGCGCAGCACCCCGTGCGGGAAGCCGACCGCGCCCGGCAGCGACTCGGCCAGCCAGAAGTCGAGGGTGAAGTTGTCCAGCCGCCACACGCCGGGGGTGCGCATCACGGTGGACAGGATCAGCGTCATCACCGGCACGACCACGCCGGCCATCAGCACCAGCCCGGCCAACCCGGCGGCGGGCCAGCGCCAGCGGCGCAGGTCGCCGAGGCGGTCCATCGCGCCTTTGCCGCCCACGGTGACGAACCTGCGGTGCTCGCGCATCAGCCGCATGTCGGCCAGCACGATCAGCACGCCGATGATCACGATGACGGTGGCGATGACCGACGCGACGCCGGTGCTGCGGTCCCGGATCGACTGGTAGAGGCCGGTGGACAGCACCCGGTAGTCGGCGGGCAGGCCGAGGATGTACGGCGTGCCGAACGTCCCGAGCACCCGGCCCAGCACCAGCAGCACCGCCGACGACAGCGCGGGCATCATCAGCGGCCCGGTGATGCGCCGCAGCACGGTCCCCCGGCCCGCGCCGAGGATCCGCGCGGAGTCCTCCAACTGCGCGTCGATACGCCGCAGCGCGTTGCCGACCAGCAGGAACACGAACGGGTAGTAGTGCAGGCCGAGCGTCACGATGATCGGGATCGGCCCGTAGGCCAGCCAGTCGGGCGTGCGGACGCCCCCGGCCTGCAGCACCCCCTCCTGCCCGGCGGCCCGCTCGTTCTTGAACAACGTCAGCCACGCCAGCGAGAACGTCCAGGACGGCAGCATGTACGGCACGACCAGCGCCCCGGCCAGGAACTTGCGCCCCGGCACATTGGTCCTGGTCACCAGCAGGGCCGTGCCGCCGCCCACGACGAGCGCGAACAGCACCGTGCCCAGCGAGACGACCACCGTGTTGACCAACGGCTCCCAGAAGATCAGCTCGCTGATCTGGGAGCGGAACACCCGCCACAGGTAGTAGCCGGTCCACTCGCCGGGCTGCTGGCCCGAGTGCACCTGGTCGCCGTACTGGATGCGGAAGGAGTCCGAGATCACCGACACCAGCGGCGCGACCACCAGATAGAGCAGCAGCAGCGCGAGGACCAGGCCGAGCGCCGCCGTCGGCTCGTGCCGCAGCACCCTTAACCGGTACACCAGCCTGCGCCGCCGTGGCGGTTTCACCGGCGGCCGTTGGATCGTCAGGGACATTCAGTGGCTCCGTTTCAGCATCGCGTCGGCCAGCGCGTCGGCGGCTTCGCCGAGCCTGCGGCCCACGGCGTCCAGGCGGGCGAGCAGTTCGCGCCGCCGCATCAGGTCCATCTCGAAGGGGCCGCCGAACAGCTCGGCCAGGCCCGTCTGGTAGAGCTGCCTGACCCGGCTGCCCGCCTTGCGGGCGGAGAGCACGGCCAGGGTGACCCCGCCGGGGTCGTCCAGCATCTTCCGCACGGCGCCGTCCAGCTCGCCGAGCCCGTCGATGACGGCGCGCAGCGGGTCGGCGGCGAAGGTCAGGTCTCCCGGCCCGAACAGGTCGCTCTCCCGGACGTAGTCGCGCAACTGGTCGAGGATGTCGTCGATGGAGCGGGAGAGCCGGTAGAGGTCCTCGCGGTCGATGGGCGTGGCCAGCGCCCTGCGCAGCGCGCGGACGAGTTCGGCCCTGGCCTCGTCGCCCTCGTGCTCGACCCCGGCCATGCGGGCGCGGGCGGTGGCGTGGTCCAGCCGCCCCAGCGCGGCCTCCAGCGCCAAGACGGCGCCCGCCCTGGCGACGGCGATCTGCGCGGCGACCAGGCCGACGATGCGGGGCGCCGACCCGCCGCGCAGGTCGTCCCAGGCCCGCCGGATCCGGCCGATCACGGTGCCGCGACCGGAGCGGACAGGGCGGGCAGCGCGCGCACGGCCAGCCCGGCCGCGAAGCCGAGCAACGCGGCCGAGGGCAGCGTCACCAGCCAGGCCGCCCCCAGGTTCAGCACGCCCTGCCACCGCACCCTCCTCGCTCCCTCACTGGCCGCCGCCCCGACCACACCGGCCGACAGCGACTGGGTCATGCTCACCGGGCTGCCGAGCACCGAGCTGCCCAGCACCGCGGCCGCCGCGGCCGTCTCAGCCGACGCGATGTGCAGCGGCCTGGCCAGGACCAGGCCGCGGCCGAGCCGCTCGCCGACGCCGGTCAGGCTGGTCAGAGCGCCCAGGGCGAACAGCGCGGCCACGGCGGCGAGCCAGCCGCCGGGGATGCCCGGCGGGCCCGCCACGCCGGTCGCCATGCTCACGACGGCGAACATCTTCTGGCCGTCGTTGACCGCGTAGGCGACGCACTGGGCGGTGTAGGCCAGCAGGTGCGTGCCGTACACCAGGGCGGGCATCCGGCCGGTGCCCGGGACCCGGCGCGAGCCGGCGCCCAGCAGGTAGCCGAGCGCCAGGCCGACGGCGGGCGCGGCCAGGCCGGTGGCCAGCACCGACCCGAGCGCCCACCACGGTACGGCGAGGCCCGCGCCGAGCCCCGCCCCGCTGATCCCGCCGATCACCGCGAGGGTCAGGCTGGTGGGCAGCCCCCGCGCGCTCAGCACCCCGACCACGATCAGTGCCACGACCACGCCGGCCAGGAAGGCCGCCTGGCCGCGCGGTCCCGTCAGCACCGCCAGGCGGGTGGTGAACGCCTCGGCGACGCCGTACCCGAGCAGGAGCGGGACGGTCACCAGCGCCAGCGGCGGCAGGAGCATGCTGAGCAGGCCGCTCACGGTGCCGCCCCGGGGGAAGCGCAGCGCGAGCGCGAGCAGCGCCGCTCCGTCGTTCGCGCCGCAGACCAGCACGAACAGCACCGCCACGGAGACGAAGGCGATCGTCCATCCCATCATCCGTGGTTGACGCGCCAGAAGTCCGACACGACCTGCCGGTTCTGGAAGTCGCCGAGGAGCTTGGCGGAGTCGGTGTGGAACAGGTCCGCGCCCCAGTCGTTGAGCCCTTCGGGGGTGACCAGGGGCTTGACGGTGGAGTTGCCGGACACGCCGCCCTCGGCGATCTCGTGCTTGACGCCCTCCTCGGTCATGATGAAGTGGGCGTACAGCTTGGCCGCGTTGGGGTGCTTGCTCTTGGTCGCGAGGGCCACGTACTTCGGGTAGGAGAAGCCGGTGAACGGCCGCATGCCGGTGCAGGCGGCCTGCTTGTAGCCCTTCTCCTCGTTGTTGCGGAACTTGGAGATCGACATGAAGCCGATCTTCACGTCCTTGGTGGCGGCCGGGCCGACGGCGCCGGAGATGTCCTCGTCCGAGCCGGTCAGCACCGGCTCGTTGGCCGCCAGCCGCTTGATCCACTCGTAGGCGGCGCTCTTCTCCTTCGTCTCGAGCGGCTTGCCGTACCTGGCCTGGTAGGCCTGCTCGAGGCCGGGGTTGCCGTGCGCGTCGAGCTGGGTGAGGAAGGACAGGACCGTGGGCTTGCCCAGCGGGTCCTGCATGACCAGCTTGCCCTTCCACTCCGGCTCGGTGAGGTCCCAGATGTTCTTGACCGGGCACCCGCCGGGCGAGAGAACGGTGTTGTAGGCGAAGATCGTCGCCTTGGAGAGGGCGAGCAGCGGGTTCTGGTTCGCCTCGGGGATGTCGGCCTTCAGGTCGCCGGGGATCCAGGTGTGCACGATGTTCTGCGGGATGAGCTGACCCATGAGGACGCCGCCGTCCTCGAACATGGTGGCGTCGATGGTCACGTTGTCGGCCGCGTGCTCGCGGGTCATCTTCTCCGCGGTCTCGGGGCTGTCGGACTTGACGCCCTCCATCGTGATCCCGTACTTCGCGGTGAACGCCTTGGCGACGTCCTCGATGTCGCCGCTGGAGTCGTAGACGGTGACGCTGCCCTCCGCCTTGGCGGCGGCGATCAGCTTGTCCAGGTCGAAGGCGGCGTCCTGGGAGGCCGCCGGCACGGCCGCCGGAGCCGTGGCCTGCACGGCGCCACCGGTCGACGGCGCGCAGCCGCTGCTCAGCAGGACCGCCACGGCGAGTAAGGCGAGCGGGGTGGTGCGGGGGGTGAGCATGGCGACGCTCCTTGTCGACGGAGAGCGACCGGTCCCCCGGCACGGACGCTGCGATTCCCCCAAGAATGAACAACAGATGAACACTATGTCAAGACATTCTTACCTTTGGCGGATCAGGGAACAGCCTGTCCAGCATTTGTCAGGACATTCTGACTTCAGCTAACCTGATCACATGACCGCGAACCTGGCGATCGACCTGGACCGCTCCAGCCCCGTGCCGCTGTACTTCCAGGTGGCCGAACAGCTCGCCGAAGCCATCAGGCGGGGCGACCTGGCGCCCGGCTCCAGGCTCGACAACGAGATCCTCCTCGCCGACAAGCTCGGCCTGTCCCGGCCGACCATCCGCCAGGCCATCCAGTACCTCGTGGACAAGGGCCTGCTCGTGCGCAAGCGCGGCGTCGGCACCCAGGTGGTGCACGGCCAGGTCAAACGGTCGGTCGAGCTGACCAGCCTCTACGACGACCTGCGCCGCGCCGGGCAGGAGCCGGCCACCCAGGTGCTCGCCCTGGAGCCCCGCCCGGTGGACGAGCAGATCGCGCCGATCCTCGGGGTGGCCCCCGGCACCCAGGTGCTCTACCTGGAGCGCCTGCGCTTCGCCTCCAGCGAGCCGCTCGCGCTGCTGCACAACTGGCTGCCGCTCAGCCTGGCCCAGCTCACCGCCGAGGACCTGGAGACCCGCGGGCTGTACGAGCTGCTGCGCTCGGCCGGGGTGCGCATGCGGGTGGCCAACCAGCGCATCGGCGCCCGCGCCGCCACGCTCACCGAGGGCAGGCTGCTCGACGAGCGCCGGGGCGCGCCGCTGCTCACCATGGTCCGCACCACCTACGACGACCAGGGCAGGGCGGTCGAGCACGGCTCGCACGTCTACCGCGCCTCGCACTACTCCCTGGAGGTCACGCTCATCGAGCGCTGAGCGGCGCTCAGTCCGCTCCGCCGGTCGCGCGCACGGCCGCCTGGGCGGCCTCGCGCAACTGCGCGTGCAGGACGGCGTTGGGCTCGCGGTCGGTGCGCACCTCCACCAGGCGCAGCCCCTCGCCGCGCAACGCCTTGGGCAGGTCGGCGATCTCGGTGACCTGCGTGTACGGCGTGCCGGTCGAGGCGGCCACATACCCCAGATCCACCCCGTGCGGCGTGCCGAAGACCCGCTCGAACGGGTCGCGCACCGCCGCCTGCGGCAGCAGCGAGAAGATCCCGCCCCCGTCGTTGTTGATCACCACCAGGCACAGGTCGGGCCGCGGCTCGCGCGGCCCCAGGATCAGGCCGTTCTGGTCGTGCAGGAACGTCAGGTCGCCCAGCAGCGCGTAGGAGGGCCCGTTGTGGGCGAGCGCGGCGCCCATCGCGGTGGAGACCAGCCCGTCGATCCCCGACACTCCCCGGTTGGCCATCAGCCGCAGACCACGCCGCGGGCGCATCGCCTGGTCCAGGTCGCGGATGGGCATCGAGGAGCCGCAGAACAGCAGCGCGCCGTTCGGCAGCGCCTCGGCCAGGTCGCGGGCCACCCTCGGCTCGCTCAGCCCGGACTCGTCCAGCACGTCGTCCACGGCTATGCGGGCCGCCGTGTCGGCGCGCCGCCAGGAGTGCAGCCAGCTGTCGTCGCCGGAGGCGACGGGGATCTCCACCGCCTGCGCCACCTGGGTGGCCGACCTGGTCGGGTCGGGCCATCGGGCCAGGTCGGGGGCGACCACGATGTGCTCCTCGGCGCGGCGCAGCCACGACAGCAGCGGCCGCGACAGGCCGGGCCGGCCCAGGGTGACCACCACGTCGGGCCGGTGCTCGTCGGCGAACTCCGGGGTGCCGAGCAGGAAGTGGTAGGTGGAGACGGCGTGGTCGCCGTACCGGCCGCCGCCGTTGGGCTCCGACAGCACCGGCCAGCCGGCCATGCCCGCCGCGGCGACGTAGCGGCGCACGTTGGCCGCGCCGTCGCCGACCACGAGCACGCCGCGCCTGGTCGGCGGGATGTGCAGGGCCACGGGCGGCGGGGCGACGCGGGCGCGCACCCACGGCCCGGTGGCGTCGCCGTCGAGCGACTCGCACCAGGAGGTGTCGCCGTCGGGGATGAGCGGCTCCCTGAAGGCCAGGTTCAGGTGGACCGGGCCGGGGTCGGAGGGGCCGAGCGCACGCTGGTAGGCGCGGCAGGCCAGCGAGCGCCAGTAGGCCACCTGGCCCGGCCGGTCCTCGGGCACGCCCACCTCGGCGAACCAGCGGGGGGCCGAGCCGTACAGCTTGATCTGGTCGATCGTCTGGTTGGCGCCGGTGCCGCGCAGTTCGGGGGGGCGGTCGGCGGTGAGCACCAGCAGCGGCACGCCCGACTCGCTCGCCTCGATGACGGCCGGGTGGAAGTTGGCCACGGCGGTGCCGGAGGAGCAGATCAGCGCGACCGGCCGCTCGGACCTGCGGGCCAGGCCGAGCGCCAGGTAGGAGGCCGAGCGCTCGTCGATGCGCACGTGCAGGCGCACCCGCGACTCGGCGTGCAGGGCCAGCGCCAGGGGGGCGGAGCGGGAGCCGGGCGCGAGCACCACGTCCGTGAGGCCACACCTGACGAGCTCGTCCACCAGGACGGTGGCGAGCGCGGTCGCGGGGTTCACAGAGCTGCCTCCTGCATCCGGCTGAGCCAGGCGGGGGAATCGATCTCGACCAGGGCCAGAGCCTGCTCGTCCACCGGCGGGCGGCGGACCGCGATCATCCCGTCGACGGGGACGAGCGGATCGGCGACCACGTCGCCCGACAACAGCGACATCGTGCCAAGACCGCAGGCGTACGGCAATTCGGGCAGCGCGGCGGCCAGGGCGAGGCCCGCCGCGAGGCCCACCGAGGTCTCCACGGCGCTGGAGACCACCGCGGGCAGCCCGCAGGCCTCGACCACGCGCAGCGCGGCGCGGACGCCGCCGAGCGGCTGCACCTTGATCACCGCGATGTCGGCGGCCTCGGCGGCGCGGACCTTCAGCGGGTCCTCGGCGCGCCGGATGGACTCGTCGGCGGCGATCGGCATGGTGACCTGGCGGCGCACCTGGGCCAGCTCGTCCAGGGTGGCGCAGGGCTGCTCGGCGTACTCCAGGTCGAAGCGGCCGAGCTGTCTGAGGGTGCGGACGGCGGTGGGCACGTCCCAGGCGCCGTTGGCGTCCACCCGCAGGCGGCCCGCGGGGCCCAGGGCGTCGCGGACGGCCTCCACCCGGGCCAGGTCGTCGGCCAGGGTCTGGCCGTGTTCGGCGACCTTCACCTTGGCGGTGCCGCAGGCGGCCTGCCGTACCAGCTCGAAGGCGCGTTCGGCGGAGACGGCGGGGACGGTCGTGTTGACCGGGACGGCGCCGCGCAGCGGGGCGGGCCAGCCGTCGAAGGCGGCCTCGCGGGCGCAGGCCAGCCAGCGGGCGCACTCGCGCGGGCCGTACTCGGGAAAGGGGGAGAACTCGCCCCAGCCGGCGGGGCCGTGGATGAGCACGCCCTCGCGGGCGGTCTGGCCGCGGAAGCGGGTGCGCATCGGGATCCTGAAGATCCGGGAACCGCTCACCGCACCTCCTGTAGTCCTGCCTGTCGCCACTAACCTTACGAGCATGAGGAGGAACCCGTCGCATCCGGACCGTCCGTTGCACGCACTCGTGCTTCCGCCGGGTCCCAGGCTGTTCGAGGCGATCCGCGGCGCCCTGTCCGGCGACGGCCCCGCCGTGCTCCCCCTCGCGCCCGGCCACGCGACCGCCGCGCTCGCCACGCTGCGCCCCACCCACGTGGAGACCCCCGAGGGGGTACGGCCCCGCGACGACGGCGCCGGGGTGCCCGAGGACGTCGCGGTCGTCATCGCCACCAGCGGCAGCACCGGCGCCCCCAAGGGCGTGCAGCTCACCGCCCAGGCCCTGCGCGCCTCCGCCGCCGCCTCGCTGCGCCGCCTGGAGGCCTCCCCCGGCCAGCGCTGGCTGTGCTGCCTGCCGCCCTCGCACGTGTCGGGCCTGCAGGTGCTGGTCAGGTCGACGCTGAGCGGCACCGACCCGGTGATCCACTCCGGGTTCGACGAGCGGGCCGTGCTCGGTAGCGGCGCCGACCACGTCTCCCTGGTCCCCACCCAGCTGCACCGCCTGGTCCGGCGCGAGGCCGACCTGTCGGCGTTCCGCACCATCCTGCTCGGCGGCGCGGCGCCCCGCCCGGGCCTGCTGGCCGAGGCCAGGTCGCTCGGCGCGCGGGTGGTCACGACGTACGGCATGAGCGAGACCAGCGGCGGCTGCGTCTACGACGGCCAGCCCCTGGACCAGGTGGACCTCAAGATCGGGGCGGACGGCCGCATCGCCATGGCCGGGCCCGTGCTGTTCTCCGGTTACCGCTTCGGCGCGGCCCCCCTCGACGGCGGCTGGTTCGTCACCTCCGACCTCGGCGAGCTGTCCGGCGGGCGGCTGCGGGTGCTCGGCCGGGCCGACGACGTCGTCAACACCGGCGGCGAGAAGGTCGTGGCCGCCGCGGTGGCCGCCGTGCTCGCCGGGCATCCGGGGATCGCGGACGCGGCCGTCGTGGGCGCCCCCGATCCCGAGTGGGGCGAGCGGGTCGTGGCGGTCATCGTGCCCGCCGACCCGGCCGCGGCCCCCACCCTGGAACAGCTCCGCGCCTATTGCACCGACCGCCTGCCCGCCTACGCCGCGCCCCGCGAGCTGCGGATACTCCCCCGGCTGCCGCTGCTGCCCAACGGCAAGACCGACCTGGCGGCGATCAGGACCGGAACCTGACGGCGGCCGGATGCGTCATATTGGTGAGGCTCCGAACAGAAAGGGGACCTTCATGAACCAAACCCGCAAGATGTGGGTGTCCGCGGGAGTCGTCGGCGTGATCCTCGTCGGTGGCGCCACCATCGCGGCCTCCGCCTCGGCGGGCAGGCTCGAGAAGGTGAGTGAGGAGATGCGCGCCGTGGTGGAGAAGAACCCACCCCTGCGGGAGCCGGCCCCGTCCGCCGATCCCGAGTCGGTCACCCCGTCCGACGACGACGTGGTCTCCCACGAGGTCGAAGACGACCCCGGCAAGGTCACCGAGTACTGGACCGACGACCGCATGGAACACGCCGAGCCCATGCCGATCCCCGAGGTCGACGCGCGCGAGGGCGAGAAGCTCAACTGACGCGCCGGGCGGATCGCCCAAACGACGATCCGCCCCTTTTTACCTCCTGCGGGAACAAATAGCGGCAGCTGACGTTATTGATACTGGTGCGCCGAGCGACCACAGTCGCCCCACCACAACTACGCCGCACGTCTCTGACTCCGTATGGAGGAGGTGTCCTCATGCCCCGAACCGCCGTGGCGACCTCGCCTGCCACCCTCGACCAGCTCCTTGCCCGAGGACGAGCTCAGGGTCACCTTTCCCTCACGGAGCTGCGCGACGCGTTCGCGCAGGCGGGCGTCAGCCCCTCCGCGGGGCGATCCATCCTGCGTGAACTGACCGACGCGGGAGTGAGCCTGGCAGCCGAGACCGCGCCGTCGCCGGCGAGCGCGCCCAAGAAGACGCGAAAGAAGGCCGCCAAGGCCGACGTTCCCGCGCCCGACGTCACCTCCGCCGCCGCCGCCGCCGAGGAGGAGTCGCCCGACGACGTGGAGCTGGCGTCGGAGGAGGCCGAGCTGGAGAACGAGACGCTCGACCTCGACGACACCGCCTCCGTCATGGGCGACTCCGTGCACACCTACCTGAAGTCGATCGGCCGCCGTACGCTGCTGACCGCCGCGCAGGAGGTCGATCTGGCCCGGCGGATCGAGGCCGGTCTGTACGCGGAGTACAAGCTGGAGTCGGAGCCGGGCCTGTCCGCCGCCCGCCGCGCCGACCTGGAGATGGTGGCCCAGGACGGCCGCCAGGCCAAGGACCACATGCTGGAGGCCAACCTGCGGCTCGTGGTGTCGGTGGCCAAGAAGTACACCGACCGCGGGATGGCGCTGCTGGACGTCGTCCAGGAGGGCAACCTCGGGCTGATCCGGGCGGTGGAGAAGTTCGACTACACCAAGGGCTTCAAGTTCTCGACGTACGCGATGTGGTGGATCAGGCAGGCCATCCAGCGAGGCTTCGCCGACTCCGCGCGCACCATCAGGCTGCCGGTGCACGTGCTGGAGATGCTGTCGAAGCTGTCGCGGATCGAGCGCGACATGCACCAGCGGCTCGGCCGTGAGCCCACGCCCGAGGAGCTGGCCGTCGAGCTGGACAGGACGCCGGACCAGATCGAGGAGCTGCTGCGCACCAGCCGGCAGCCGATCTCGCTGAACGCCACCATCGGTGAGGACGGCGAGACCACGATCGGCGACCTGATCGAGGACGTGGACTCCCCGGAGGCGTCCGAGATCGTCGACCGGCAGCTGCTGGGCGACCAGCTCAGGGGCGTGCTGGGCAACCTGTCGCCGAGGGAGTCGCGCATCATGGCGCTGCGCTTCGGCCTGGTGGACGGCAAGCCGCACACGCTGGACGAGATCGGCAAGCACCTGGGCCTGACCCGGGAGCGGATCCGCCAGCTGGAGAAGGAGTCCCTGTCCAAGCTGCGCCACCCGAGCAACACCCGCCCGCTGCTGGACTGGGCGAGCTGACCTCGCCGAAAAGGCCCGGCACCCTGTGAAGGGTGCCGGGCCTTTTCGCGTCTCGCGGCTAGCGGGCGGAGGGGACCGCGCGGGGCAGGCGGACGATGCCGCTCAGCCGGTTCTCCTCGCGCATCGTGCGCAGCCTCATGACCTCGGCGGTCCACGCCGCGCCGGTCGGCGTCGCCCTGGCCTGGCGGCGGCGGATGCGGTCGTCGTAGGCCTTCACGCCGAACGTCGCCCGCTGGCCCGACTCGGCCGCGCGCAGCGCGTCGGTCAGCGCCTTGTCGAAGTGCAGCCCCGCGGCGCGCAGCTCCAGCTCCGGCGCCCCGGCGGCGCGCAGCTCACGCAGCACGCTCTCGGCCTGCCTGGCCTTGTCGAGCAGCTCGGGGAAGCTCTTGGAGATCTCCTGGTCGGCGTGGAAGCGGACCTCGGCCTCGCGGCTCACACGCGGACGGAAAAACGCCATCGACTCTGCCCTTTCGCGCTCTCACACACTTCTTACCAGCGGTAGCGTACGCGGTTCCGGCGGCGAACACGCACTCAGGGACCCGGTTCGGAGCCGCGCCGCCTCCTGCGCAGCGCGGCGCGGGCGGCCGGGCCCAGCGCCCCGGGCGCCGCGACCGCGTCCCCGGCCAGGGCACGGGCCAGCGACCCGACCGTCGGGTGCTCGTACATCGTGCTGAGCGGGATCCTGCGCCCCAGGGTCGTCTCCAGGCGCTGCTGGACCTTGGCCATCAGCAGGGAGTGGCCGCCGACGTCGAAGAAGCTGCGGTCCCGGTCGACCGAGGGCAGGCCGAGCACCGCGCACCAGGCCTCGGCGATCTCGTCCTGCGGCGACCCCGCGGGCGTCCCGCCCCCCTCGTGGGCGGGCGGGTCGGGGAGGCGGGCGGTGTCGATCTTGCCGGTGGGGGTCAGCGGGAGCGTGTCCACGGCGACGATCGCCGAGGGCAGCATGAAGTCCGGCAGCGTCCGGCGCAGCGCGTCCTGACCGGGTACGGCGCCGACGACGTAGGCGATGATCCGCCGCTCGCCGTTCACCTGCCTGGCGACCACGGTGGCCCTGGACACCTCCGGCAGCGCCGCGAGCACGGCCTCCACCTCGCCCAGTTCGACCCGGTGCCCGCGGATCTTGACCTGCCGGTCCAGCCGGCCCAGGTAGGCGATGCGGCCGTCGGGCAGCCTGCGTCCGAGGTCGCCGGTGCGGTAGAAGCGCCCGCCGCCGTCGTGGCCGAACCTGGCCTCGTCCTGCGGGGCGGCGTGCCGGTAGGCGGCCAGGTGGCGGCTGCGGATGACGATCTCGGCGGGTTCCTCGCCCAGCGCGATCTCCACTCCCTCCATGGGCAGGCCGATCGGCACCACGCCGCCGGTGCCGATGCCGTGGCCGGCTTCGAGGTCGGCGCGGGTCAGGTGGTTCTGGACGGCGAAGGAGATCTCGGTCGCGCCGTACCCGTTGACGAACACGCAGTCCGGGCCGAAGTGCGCGCGGAAGCGGTCCAGGTCGTCGTGGACCACCTCCTCGCCGCCCAGCAGTACGACCCGGACGTCCGGCAGTTCGCCGCCCGGGGGCAGCGAGTCGAGCAGGTAGCGGTAGACGGTCGGGGTGGAGTGGTAGATCGTGACGCCGCGGTTCGCCAGCGTCTCGGCGAGGTGGGCCAGGCCGCGGGTCCTGATGTCGACCGGTACGACGGCGGCGCCGTTGAGCAGCGCCGAGAAGCTGTCGGTCACGGCCATGTCGTAGGCGAAGGACGACACGACGCTGACCCGGTCCTCCGGCCCGATCCGCAGGGTGTTGGTGTGCGCGCGAACCTGGAACAGCGTCCCCCTGTTCGTCTGCACCACCCCCTTGGGGGTGCCCGTCGACCCCGAGGTGAACAGGATGTAGGCCGGGGCGTCCGGATCCGCGGCGACCTCCACCTCCCCGGCGGCGGGCGGCAGGGACGTGACGTCGAGCACGTGCGCGCCGCCCGGGAGCAGGTCCTTGTGCTCGGGTACGGCGAGCAGCACGTCGGGTTCGGCCAGCTCAGCCATCAGCGCCAGCCTGGCCCGGGGGTAGGCGGGGTCGAGCGGGACGTAGGCGGCTCCGGCCGTGAGCACGCCGAGGATGGCGGCCAGCATGCGCGGCCCGTGACCGATCAGCAGCCCCACCCGCGCCGCGCCGCGCACGGCCGCCGCGACCGTACGCGCCTCGGCGGCCAGCTCGGCGTAGGTGACGGGCCCGTCGTCGCCGAGCACCGCCGCACGACCGGGATGCTCCCCGGCCACGGCCCAGAATCGGGCCGCGATCGACTCCTCCAGCCACTCGGCCCGAAACTCCCGGTGCCCGGTGGGCGGCTTCCTCCCCTGTTCAGGCGGGCGACGGCCGGTCAACGGCTTCCTCCTCTGGCCAGGCGCGGGATCGTGGTGACGGCGGGTCCGGCCTGGTCGGCGCGCAGGCGCTCCACCTTGGCGGCCATCTGCCGGACGGTCGGCGCCTCGAACAGGGTGCGCATCGGCAGCTTCACCCCGGCCGCGGCGCGGGCCTGCGCGATGAGCTGGACGGCGACCAGCGAGTTGCCGCCCAGGTCGAAGAAGTCGTCGTCGGCGCCCACCTCGGCGACCCCGAGGATCTCGCCCCAGATCTTGGCCAGGGTGGCCTCCAGCTCGTTGGCGGGGGCCACGTAGTCGGCGTCGGCGTCGGCCCGGCCCCGGGCGGGCGCGGCCTGCTCGGCCACGGCCTGCCGGGTGAGGCGCTCCCGCTTCGTGATCTCCGCCATCGAGGTGGCGGAGATCACGACCTGGGCGCCCAGGTCGGCCGCGGCCAGGACGCGGAAGAACGCCTCGGCTCCCTCGGCGGGAGAGATGCCCGCCCAGTCGCCCTGCTGCGACGACGGCGCGGCGGAATAGGGCGAATCAGCCGAACTGCCGGAGGAGTCGGACGGGCCCGGCTCGGCGGACAGGGACGAGGTCACCGCGGCGGCGTCGATGCGCCGCAGGACGAACTCCTCGATCTCGACGAGCACATTCCCCGACTCGTCGGTCAGGGTGAGATCCACGGCGATGACCTCGTCGCCGCCGTCGCCGCGCCGCCGCAGATGGCTGTGGAAGCGGGCGGGCAGCGGCGCCCTGACCAGCAGGCGGCCGTAACTGAGCGGCAGGTAGTGTCCGGTGCCCCGGCCGGTGCCGAAGGAGGTGGCCACGTCGAGCAGCGCCGGGTGCAGGCCCCAGCGGCCCACCTCGGCCGCGACCTGCTCGGTCGCCTCGACGAGCGCGAGCTCGTCCTCCGGCCCGGTCCAGATCCGCTCGGGCGTGCGCCAGCGCGGCCCGAACGCCAGCACGCTCGTGCCCTCCTCGTCCGGCGCCTCGACCTCGGCGAGCCGCGCCTTCAGCGCGCCCACGTCCACCGGCGCGGCCTCACCGGGCCTGACCCAGGCCGCCACCCCCAGCGTGCGGGTACGGCCACCGGCCCGCACCTCGAATCCGGCCCCCTCCGAGAACGCGACCGCCAACTCGGCCGCCGTCCCGTCCGGCACCGACAGCGGCTCGACGAAGACGACGTCCCGCAACTCGACCGCGTACCCGTCGCCGGGCGCGGGCACGGTCGCCTCGAACGCCGCCCGCGCGCACTCCAGTTGCCCGGTCGCGGGCAGCACCGGCACCCCGCCGATCCGGTGCTCGTCGAGGACCCAGTGCGTGTCCGCCGCCAGCGGTCCGGTGCAGGTGGACCCGGCGCGGCCACGCAGCACGGGATGCTCGACGACCTGCTCATAAGCGATGGACGCGGCGCCGTCCTGCGCCCCGGGGGTGGCAGACGCCAAGCCGCCCTGAGCGCCACCGAGACCGGCGACAGGGGCCGCGTCGGCCGCCATGCCGACCTCCAGCCAGGCGCCCCAGTTGAGGCTCAGCATCCTGGTTCCGGTGCCCGACGCCCGGGCGAAGGCGTCCATGAAGGCGTTGGCGGCGCAGTAGTCCACCTGGCCGAAGCCGCCGCTGACCGCCGTCACCGACGAGCACAGGGCGAAGAAGTCGAGGCCGAGGTCGCCGAACGCGTCCCACAGCGCGACCGTCCCGGCCAGCTTGGGGTCGAGGACGGCCTGCGCGGCGGAGCGCTCCTTGATCTCCGCCATGCCGCCGCCGGGCAGCCCGGCCGCGTGCACGACGCCGTCCAGCCCGCCGTACGTGGCGAGGATCTGCTCGCGGACCTCGCGCAGCCGTACCGGGTCGGTGACGTCGGCGGAGAGCACCGTGACCCGGCCGCCGGCCGCCTCCACACGCCGGACGGCGTCCGCGAGCCGGCCGTGGACCGCGCCACTCCGGCTGAGCAGCACCAGCCTGGCACGCAGCCGGGTGCCGAGGTGCTCGGCCAGCGTGACGCCGATGCCACCGGTGCCGCCGGTGATCAGGTACGTCCCCTCTTCCCGAAGTCCCGCAGGCTGGAGCGTGGTGTCGCCGCGGAGTGGGACGGGCTGGTACTCGCGCTGCCAGCGCCGGCCGGCGCGCAGCGCGAGGACGTCCGCGGAGCCGGGGCGGCGCAGTTCGGCCAGGACGGCGTTCGCGGCCGTGCCGGCGGGGTCGAGGTCGAGGTGGCACACGCGCAGGCCCTCGATCTCCAGCGGCACCACCCGCGTGATGCCCGCGACCGTGGCGTGCTCGGGCCTGGTCAGGTCGCCGCCGAGCACGTCCTCGGTGCCCGCGGTAAGCACGTCGAGGCGTACGCCCTCGGCCGCCTGCGCCGCCGCCAGCGCCTGCACCAGCCAGAGCAGGCTGAACAGGCTGTGTTCCTGCGCCCGCGCGAGAGCCGCGAGGTCGGTTCCGACCGGTTCCCCGTCGAGCGCCCACAGGTGCAGCACACGCGCGGGCATCCCGCTCCCCGCCGCCAGCGCGGCGACGAGCGCGTCGTAGTCGGAGCGCTCCCCGGCCCGCACGGAGAAGGCGGGCCCTCCGGCGAACTCCGGCCCCGGGTGTACCTCGATCACCTCGCTGCCCTCGGCCCGCAGGGCCGTGACCAGTTCCGCTCCGCGCGGCCCGGCCACGAAGGCCAGGCAGCGGCCGATCGGCTCGCCGGGCGCCTCGGGGGCGACCTGCCGCCAGGCC
This sequence comes from Nonomuraea sp. NPDC046570, assembly GCF_040645915.1. Taxonomy (NCBI): domain Bacteria; kingdom Bacillati; phylum Actinomycetota; class Actinomycetes; order Streptosporangiales; family Streptosporangiaceae; genus Nonomuraea; species Nonomuraea sp. NPDC046570. The sequence continues at coordinate 67,270 of NZ_JBEYZF010000031.1, forward strand.
GGGTACTCGAACCAGTCCTCCAGCGGCCGGGCTCCCGGCTCCGCCTCGGGCTGCGGCAGCCCGGCGCCGGGCTCGACGAAGTGGTACTCCCGCTCGTACGGGTACCCGGGCAGCGACAGCCGCCGCCCCTTCCCCGGCGCGTCCACGGCCACCCCGGCGGTCCACAGCCGCCCGGCCGTGGTGTGCAGGACCCGCAGGTCGTCGTCGGTGTCCGCCGGGCCGGGCAGGCTGGCCAGCGGCGGCAGCGCGCCCTGGGCGACGGCCTCCCGCACCTGCATCCGGGCCAGCCCGGCGAGCTGCCTGCCGGGCCCGCACTCCAGCAGCGCCCACGCGGAGCCGTCGGCGAGCAGGCGGGCCACGCAGTCGCCGAACCGTACCGGCCGCCGCAGGTGCGTCGCCCAGTAGCCGGGGTCGGTGGCCTGCTCGCCGGTGATCCAGTCCCCGGTCACGTTCGACAGGAACGGCAGGGACGGCTCCCGCCGGGGCACGGCCGCGACCAGGCGGGTGAACTCCTCCAGGATCGGCTCCATCATCGCCGAGTGGAAGGCGTGCGAGGTGCGCAGCGTCGTGGACCTGATCCCGTCGGCCTTCAGCCGGTCCGCGAACGCCGCCACCGCCTCGGCCGGTCCGGCGACCACGCAGGCGCCGGGGCCGTTCACGGTGGCGATCTCCACGTCCGGCGGCAGCAGCGCCGCGATCTCGGTCTCGTCCTTGGGGACGGCGAGCATCGCACCGGCCGGCATCGACCGCATCAGCCGCCCGCGGGCGGCGACCAGGCGCAGCGCGTCGGGCAGGGTGAAGACGCCGGCCACGGTGGCGGCGACGTACTCGCCGACGGAGTGGCCGATCATGGCGGCGGGGCGGACTCCCCACTCCTGCCAGAGCCTGGCCAGGGCGTACTCGACGGTGAACAGGGCGGGCTGGGTGAGGGAGGTCTCGCGCAGGCGGTCGTCGCCGCCCTCGGCGAACATCAGCGGCCTGATGTCCTCGCCGAGTTCGCCGCGCAGCAGGTCCGCGCACTCGTCGACGGCAGCGGCGAACACGGGCTCGGACGCGTAGAGCTTGGCGCCCATGCCCGCGTACTGGGCGCCCTGGCCGGAGAAGAGGAAGGCGACCTTGGGCGCGGGGTCGGCGGCGGTCGCGGTGTGGCGGCGTTTGCGGTCGGCGAGGGCGGCGACCGCGTCGGCCACGTCGTCGGCGACCACGACGGCCCGGTGCGGGTAGGCCGCCCGGCCCACCCGCAGGGTGTGCGCCACGTCGGCGAGGTCGAGGCCGGGGTGTTCGGTGAGGTGGGCGGCGAGCTGGGCGGTCATGGCCTGCAAGGCCGAGGGCGTCCGGGCGGACAGTCTCAGCAGACGCGGGCCGGGCTCCGGCGCGGAGGCGGCGGGTACGGCGGGCGCCTCCTCCAGGACGACGTGCGCGTTGGTGCCGCCGATGCCGAACGAGCTGACCGCGGCCCGCCGGGGGTGCTCGCCGGGGTTCCACTTGGTCGGGGTGGCGACCACGTAGAAGGGGCCGCTGTCGAAGTCGATCGCCGGGTTGGGCCGCTCGTAGTTGATGCTGGGCGGGATCAGGCCCTGCTCCATCGCGAGCACGGCCTTGATCACGCCGACCACGCCGGAGGCCTGGCCGAGGTGGCCGATGTTGGACTTGACCGAGCCGATGCCGCACCAGCCGAGGTCCCCGGTGTTCCGGCCGTAGACGTCGGTGAGGGCGGCGACCTCGATGGGGTCGCCGAGGGCGGTGCCGGTGCCGTGCGCCTCGACGTACTCGATGGTGCGCGGGTCCACGCCGGCGACGCCGAGCGCCTCGACGATCACCTCGGCCTGCCCGGCGTGGCTGGGCGCGGAGAAGCCGATCTTGTTGCTGCCGTCGTTGTTGATGGCGTTGCCGCGGACGACGCCGCGGACGTGGTCGCCGTCGGCGAGGGCGTCCTCCAGCCGCTTCAGCGTCAGCACGCCGACGCCGCTGGCCCAGATGGTGCCGTCGGCGCCGGCGTCGAACGGCCTGACGTGCCCGTCGGAGGAGGTGAAGCCGTCCATGGCCGGGTAGCCGAGCGCGTGCGGCAGCTCGACGCAGACGCCGCCGGCCAGCGCCATGTCGCACTCGCCGCTGCGCAGCGCCTCGCAGGCCAGGTGCAGCGCCACCAGCGAGGAGGAGCAGGCGGTGGTGACGGTGAGGCTGGGCCCGCGCAGGTTGAGCCGGTAGGACACGCTCGTGGCGACGTAGTCGATGTTGTTGCCCACGGACATGCCCAGTTCCAGCGCCCCGCTGGCCAGTTTGGGGTTGGTGCGCAGGTTCAGCCACTGGTACTGGCTCGGCCCCGAGCCGCCGTAGACGCCGATCGAGCCCTGGTAGGAGCCCGGGTCGTAGCCCGCGTCCAGCAGCGCGGCGTGCGACTGCTCGAGGAAGACCCGCTGCTGCGGGTCGGCCAGCTCCGCCTCGCGCGCGCTCATGCCGAAGAAGCGGTGGTCGAAGTACTCCATGTCGATCATCACGGGCGCGGCCCTGACGAACGACGGGTTGTCGAGCTGGGCGCGGGTGGCTCCGGCCGCCCGCTGCTCCTCGTCGGTGAAGAACGTGATCGACTCGACGCCGTCGATCAGGTTGCGCCAGAACCGGTCCAGGTCGTTCGCGCCGGGCACCCTGGCGCTCATGCCGATGATCGCGATCGGCTCGGCCCCGCCCCGCTCGGCGTCCGTCCCGGTGCCCGTCTCCATGCCAGCCGCCTCTGTCACTGTCTCCTCCTGCGCTTTTCCCGCAGCTCTCGGCGCGTGTCGGCGCGCCGGTCGGCTCGGCTCAGTTCCGGATGGTTCGTGTCACCGTCGAGGTGCGCGGCCAGGGCGCGTACGGTCGGGTGCTGGAACAGGTCGACGACCGTCGGTCGCCGCCCGGTGAGTTCGGTCAGCCTGTCGCGCACCACGACGACGGCCATCGACGTGCCGCCCACGTCGAAGAAGTTGTCCGTGGCGCCCACCAGGGGACGCTCGAGGACGTCGCACCACACGCGGGCGACCAGCCGTTCCATGTCGGTGGCCGGCTGGACGTGCGGCCCCGCCGCCCGGTCCCCGGCCGTCGCGGGCGGCTCCTGCGGGACGCCCTCGGCGAGGGCGGGCAGCTCGAATCCGGCGGCGGGCGAGCCCGGCCGCTCGGCCGCCACGACGAGCAGCCTCGTGTACGCCGCCAGCAGCGCCTCCACCCGCCCGGCGTCGTACAGGTCGGTGTTGTGGACGATGTCGATCGCGAAGCGCCCGTCCCGCTCGACCACGTAGACGGTCAGGTCGAACGGCGAGCCGGGCGGCCCCGGGTCGATGCCCTCGGTGCGCAGGCCGGGCAGCCTGAGCCGCGGCTCGGGGAAGTTGAAGACGTTGAACAGCACCTGCACCAGCGGCGCCCGCCCGGGGTCGCGCGGCACGCCGAGCGCGCCGACGATGTCCTCCAGCGCGGCGCCCGGCCTGGCCAGCACGTCGATGACCTCGTCGGCGCAGCTCCTGACCAGGTCGGCGAAGCTCTGCCCGGGGGCGGTGCGCAGCCTGAGCGGCACGATCTCGACGAAGAACCCGACCAGGTCGTGGAAGGCCTCGTGCCTGCGGTCGGCGGCGGGCGTGCCGACCACGATGTCCTCGCGCCCGGTGAGCCGCCGCACCAGTTCGGCGAAGGCGGCCAGGAACACGCTGGGCGCGGTGGTGCCCAGCTCGGCCGCCAGGTCGCGGATCGCGGTGGTGGCCGCCTGCGAGAGGACGGCCGTGGTCAGCGCTCCGTCGTAGGTCTGCACGGCGGGGCGCGGCCGGTCCCTCGGCAGGTCGAGCACGCTGGGCGCGCCGTCGAGGTGGCCGGTCCACCAGGCCAGGTCCTTCTTGCCGCGCCTGCCGTCCCGCTCGGCCCGCCAGGCCGCGTAGTCGGCGAACCCGGCGGCCGGGGCGGCGAGCGATTCCCCGGTGTACGCCTGGGCCAGGTCGTCCAGGAACGGGCGCTGCGACCAGCCGTCGTATACCGCGTGGTGGAAGGTGCACGACAGCACATGGTCGTCGGGGCCGAGCCGGAAGAGCCTGGCCCGCCACAGCGGGCCGCGGGCCAGGTCGAAGCGGTGGGCCGCCTCGGCGTCGAGCCTCGCGCGCAGCTCGGCCTCACCCGCCAGGTCCTCACCCGCCAGGTCTTCGGCCGCCAGGGTGACCGGGCCCGGCGGGGAGACCTCGACGCGCGGGACGCCGCCGTCGTCGGGCACCCGCCAGCGCAGCACCTCGTGCCGTTCGGCCACCGCCGCCAGCGCGCGGGCGAGGGCGGGCACGTCCAGCGGGCCGCGCAGCCGCTCGGCGACGCCGATGTTGTAGGCGACGCTGCCGGGGGCGAGGCGGTCGAGGAACCAGAGCCTGCGCTGGGCGGCGGTGAGGGCGGGCGGGCTGCCGGTGGGCAGTTCCTCCGTCAGGGCGGGGGCGGTGAGCACCCGGGCGGTGAGGTCGCGCAGGGTACGGGCGGCGAAGACGTCCTCCACGGCGAGGTCGCGGCGCAGGTGCGCGCGCAGGGTGCTGATCAGGCGCATGGCGCTGAGGGAGTGGCCGCCGCAGCCGAAGAAGTCGTCGCCGGGGCGCGGCTCGACCCCGAGCACCTGCGCCCAGACCTCGGCCACCTGCCGCTCCACCGGGTCGCCGGACGCCACCGGCCGCGCGGCCGGGCCGTCGCCGTCGTGGTCAGGGGGTCCGGTGCGCGGTTCTTCGAGCATGGCCCGCAGCGCGTGCAGGTCCACCTTGTCGGAGGCCGACAGCGGCAGCCGCTCCAGGAGCAACACCCGGGAGGGCACCATCGCCGACGGCAACCGTCCGGCGCAGTACTCCAGCAGCCCTTCCACCGCCACAGCACCGCCCGAACCCGCGCCGTCGGGAGCAGGGTCATCCGGCGTCGGGCCGTCGGTGGTCGTGCAGAAGGCCACCAGTCGCAGTCCGTCCGGCCCCTCGACCGCCTCGACCACCGCGTGGGCGACCGACGGGTGGCCGCGCAGCACCGCCTCCACCTCGCCGATCTCCACCCGCTGCCCGCGGATCTTGACCTGCCGGTCGGCGCGCCCCAGGAACAGCAGCTCGCCGTCCGGTTGAGTCACCACCAGGTCGCCGGTCCGGTACAGCCGGGCGCCCGGCTCCGTGCCGAACGGGTCGGGCACGAAGCGGTCCGCGGTCAGCCCGGGCCGCCGCAGGTAGCCGCGGGCCAGCCCGGCCCCGGCCACCACCAGCTCGCCCGCCACCCCGTCGGCCACCGGCCGCAGGTCCTCGTCCACGACGTACACCCGATGGCCCGCCAGCGCGCGCCCGATCGGCACCGGCCGTTCCCAGCGTCCGGTGGCCTCGAAGGCGGTGACGGTGACGGTCGCCTCGGTCGGGCCGTACCCGTTGAGGAACCTGCGGCCGCCCGCGCTCCACCGCTCCACCTGCTCGGGCCCGGGGGCCTCGGCGCCTGTGATGACGGTCCGCCACTCGGGCAGCGCGGCGGGGTCCAGCAGCGGCAGCAGCGGCACCGGGATGCCGCCCCAGGTGACGCCGTGCTCGGCGGCGAAGCGCTGCAGGCGGGCCGGGTCGCGCCGGTCCTCCTCGTCGACGAGCTGCAGGGAGCCTCCGGCGGCCAGCGCCACGAAGACGTCCTCCACGGACACGTCGAAGCCCAGCGAGGCGAAGGTGAAGGCGCGCGTCCGCTCGTCCACGCCGCAGAAGGCGCCGAAAGCGCGCACGTACGCGCACACGCTGCGGTGGCTGACCACCACGCCCTTCGGCACCCCGGTCGAGCCGGAGGTGTGCAGCACGTACGCCGCGTTGTCCGGCGAGGGACGGCGCCGAATCTCCGGCGCGGCGGGCGGTCCCGCCACCTGCACCAGCCGCAGCCCCAGCCCCTCGAACAGCGGCGCGGTGTCCTCATCGACCACGATCACGTCGAGCCCGGCCCCGTCGATGATCTGCTCCCGGCGCGCGGCCGGGCCGTCGGGGTCGAGCGGCACGTACGCGCCGCCCGCCACCAGCACGCCGAGCACCCCGGCGACCATCGGCGGCCTGCGCCGCAGGCAGACCCCCACCAGGGTCTCGGGGCCGACGCCGTACGGCAGCAGCCGCTGGGCGAGCCCGCCCGCGATCCCGGCCAGCTCTCCGTAGGTCAGGCGGTCGTCCCACTGGCGTACGGCGGTCGCGTCGGGCCGTCGCGCCGCCTGGGCGAGCACCAGATCGGCCAGTGTCATTCCGCACCTCCGGCGGGGACGGGATCGACCATGTGCAGGCGCAGCTCGGTGAAGTAGCGGCGCCCTTCGGCGTCCGGCAGCCACGCCTGGTCGGGAGTGGGCAACATCTCGCCGACGACCATCCGCACCTCGGGCCCGCCGCTCAGCACGGCGCCGCGGACCGCGGTGCACAGCAGGTCGGCGTAGGCGGGGCTGGTCAGGTCCGTGTACTCGGGTTTGATCTCGGTGCCGAGCTTGACGAAGACCTGCTCGGGCAGGCCGAGCTCGCGCCGCCAGCGGCGGACCGCCAGGTAGCGTTCGCGCTCGCCCTTGGCCTCGGCGAGGCCGGTGGCCCCGGCGGTGGTCCGCCAGGTTCTGCGGGCCACCACCATGCGGTCGACCACGATCCTCGGGGTGTGGCCGTGCGGGTCGGCGCCGGTCAGTTTGAAACCGTCGACGGCGTGCATGGACACCAGCTCGGAGAAGATCTCCAGCAGCGGCCAGCGCCGCCCGTCGGGGGCGGTGGCCACCAGTTCGCCGTCCTCGTCGGTGACCAGCAGGGCGGTCGCGGCGAGCGTCCGTTCCGGGTCGGCGACGGGGGCGTCGGTGAAGCCGAGTTCCCGGTCGGTCGGGTGGTCGAGGGCGTGCGCCACCCGGCCCGTGTACCGGGGCCAGTCGACCGGGTACAGCGGCCGGACGCGGCCCGGCCCGAGGTCGGCGGTCAGCGCGTCGCGCAGCGCGCCCGGGTCGGGATGGGGCAGCGTGAAGACCGCGCAGTCGAACGTGGCCCAGGCGGCGTGCAGCTCGCCGAGGACGACCAGGTAGTCGCCGCGGTTCACCGCCTCCACGCTCTCGGCGCAGATCTGCAGGTCGGGGCTGTGCAGGCGGCCGGCCGACCAGCCGGGCGCGGCGGCGGGGAAGGCTTCGGCGGCGCCGAGCCCGGCGGCGGTGAAGCGCAGTTCCTCGGTGCCGGGCGGGACGTCGGCCAGGCCGAACAGCTCCGCCCAGCGGCGCGCGAACTCGGCGGCGACCGCGTCGACGGGCCGAGGGCCGGTGCCGAACAGCATGCCCTGGGCGAGGTACCACACCTCCGACAGGCGGACGGGCTCGGCGGGCGACTCGGCGCGCAGCTCCTCGTACAGCTCGCGCAGGGCCGTGCCGTACGCCTCGGCGAGGGCGGCGGTCAGCCAGCGGGCGGCGCCGAGCATCAGCGCCATGGGTTCGGCGATCCCGTCCAGGAGCGCGCCGCCGAAGGTGACGCCGATGTCCCTGGTGGTGTCCTCGTAGGCCAGGCCGCGCGCGGCGTAGGTCTGGCCGGCGCGGCGCTCCGCGCCCGTCCCGGTGACCTCGGTGAACTCCGCGCCCAGCCGGTCGAGCGCGGCGGCCAGCGCGGCCGGGTCGCCCGCGGCGGCGGCGACCCGCTCCCGGGCGGCGCTCAGCCGGTCGAGCCCGGCCAGGGCCGCCGCGCGCACCTCCCGCTCGCCGATGTTCTCCAGCAGGTCGCGCAGCGCCCGTTCCGCGTCCGGGGTCTGCGGCAGGTCGCCCCGCCAGGAGAGCAGGCCGCGTTCGGCCAGCCTGTCGAGCATCAGGTAGGCGTCGTCGGCGGTGCGGATGCCCGCCACGCCGACGGCGGCGTCGATGACCTCGGCCGCGGGGCGGCGGCCGTCGCACCGGGCGATCAGGGCCGCCTCGGCGGCGGAGACCGGCACGGGCGGCTGGGCCGGGCGCAGCACTCTGCGGCCGTCCAGTGTGAGGTGCGGCCGCAGGGCGGGCGGCAGCCAGCGGCGCACGCGCGGGTCCCCGGCCAGCACCTCGGCGTACCGCCTCGGCGCCCAGTCCTCCAGGATCACCCGCCGCTCGCGGACCAGCCCGGGGCCCGGCCGTACGGCGAGCGCGGGGGCGGCGGGGTCGACGGTGGCCCACGCGACCGGGCCGAAGAAGCCCACGGTCTCGTTCTTGCCGCAGTAGCGCTGCCAGTACCTCGCCACCACGCGTTCGCGCTCGCGCCTGCGGGAGTCGCGGCGCTGGGACGGCCCGCCGCGCACGAGCGCGTCCAGCGTGACCAGCACGCCCCTGTTCTGCCAGGTGACGGCCTCGCGGAAGAGCGGGTCGGCGGCGATCGCGCACACCTGGGCGGCGTTGGCGGCGGCGGCCTGGCCGAGCGCCTTGTCGAAGACGTCCGCGTCGGTCTCCCCGGCCAGCAGCGCGTCGGCGGCGCGGGCGCAGTCCGGCGCGGCGAACAGCTCCAGGCCGGCGGCCGGGAAGCCGGTGCCGCGCAGCAGGGCCTCCCGCCACACCGTCCAGCCCGTCTCGCCGAGCGGCACCCGATGGTTCGCGGCGGGCTTCACGGCATGTCCTCGCAGATCGTCTCAAGGATGCGGTCGCGGGCCTGGTGCAGGAAGAAGTGGCCGCCCGTCTCAGTGCGCATGCCGAAGCCCGCAGCGGTGTGCCGGGACCAGCCGCGCATCAGGTCGTACGGCACGGCGGGGTCGTCCTCGGCGGCGAAGGCGGTGATCGGCACCTCGATCGGCGGTTCGGGCGCGTACACGTAGGCGTCGAGCCACGCGAAGTCGGCGCGCAGCGTGGGCAGGACCAGTTCGACCAGTTCGGGCTCGGCCAGGACCTCCGCGGGCAGGCCGCCGAGCTCGGTCAGCCTGGCCAGCAGGTCCTCGTCGGTGACCTTGGCCAGCTCGCCCAGCGGCTCCAGCGTGTCGGGCGGCCGGCAGCCGCCCAGGACGAGCCTCCGGGGCAGGCGCCCGCCGCGTCTGCGCAGCTCGCGGACCACCTCGAAGCCGAGCCTGCCGCCCATGGAGTGACCGTAGATCGCGTACGGCCGGTCGGCGCGGGCCGCGATGGCGTCGGTCAGCTCGCCGACGTCGACCGGGACGGCCTCGTTGTACCTGCCTTCCCGGCCCGGGAGCACGACGGGCAGGACCTCGATCCGCGGGTCCGCGGCGGCGGCCCACCCTCGGAAGGCGCCCGCGCCCGCCCCCGCGTACGGCAGGCAGAACAGCAGGAGCCGGGCGTCCGGCCGGGGCCGCGCCGGAGCGAACCACCTCATCGGCGAGGCGACGTCGTGGGTCATGCTCGGGCCTCCACCCAGTACCGCTGTCGCTGGAAGGGATAGGCCGGCAGCGAGATCCGCCGCCCGCCGGACGTGGGCCAGCCGATCTCGCCGCCGGCCTGCCACGCCTCGGCGAGCAGGCGCAGCGCCGCCGGTGGGTCACCGGGAGCGTTCCGGGCGTCGGCGCGGGCGCGCAGCGCGGTCACCGCGGCCGGCACGTCGGGGCACACCACGGCCGCCCGGTGCGCGAACGCGCGGCGTCCCTCGGCGAGGGTGCGGGCGACGTCGTCCAGCCGGATGCCAGGCGTGGCCGCCAGGTGCGTGGCCAGCCGGGTCAGCGCCTCGCGCAGCGCCTCGGGGGTGCGCGCCGACACCGGCAGCACCTGCCAGGCGGACTCCGGCGGCCTGGGCGGCTCGGCGGGGGGCTGTTCGACGATCACGTGCGCGTTGGTGCCGCCGAGTCCGAAGGAGCTGACCCCGGCCCGCCTGGTCTCCTGCTGCCAGGCGGCGTTCTTGACGGGCACGTGGAACGGTGAGCCGTCGAGGTCGATCTCCGGGTTGGGGCGGTCGAAGTGCAGGTTGGCGGGGATGACGGCGTGCCGTACCGCCAGTGCGGCCTTGATCAGGCCGGTGGCGCCGGCGGCCGCGTCCAGGTTGCCGAGGTTGGTCTTGATCGAGCCGAGCGCGCACGAGCGGGGCGGCGGCCCGGCGTCGGCGAAGGCCCGCGCCAGGGCGGCCACCTCGATCGCGTCGCCGGTGCGGGTGCCGCTGCCGTGCGTCTCGACGTAGCCGATCGCGCCCGCGTCCAGCCCGGCTCCGGCCAGCGCCTCGGCGACCACCGCCGCCTGACCCGCCAGGCCCGGCGCGGCGAAGCCCGCCCGGCGGGCGCCGTCGTTGTTGACCGCCCACCCGCGCAGCACGGCGACGATCGGGTCCCCGTGCTGGAGGGCGTCGTCCAGTCGTTTGAGCGCGAGTACGGCCACGCCGCTGCCGTAGGCGGCGCCCTGGGCGGCGGCGTCGAAGGCGCGGCACCGGCCGTCCGGTGAGACGAGCCCGCCGGGCTTGTGGACGTACCTCGGCTCGGTGAGGCTCACCCCGCCCGCGAGGGCGAGGTCGCAGCGGTAGTCGAGCAGGCTCTGCGCCGCTGTGCACACCGCGACCAGCGAGCTGGAGCAGGCGGTCTGCACGGCCACGGCGGGCCCGGTCAGCCCCAGGCGGTAGGCGGTCTGCGCGGGCAGGTAGTCGGGGGCGTAGCCGGGGACCAGCGGCTCGTCGGGGTCGCCGGTGAACTGCCGGTACAGGAAGTAGCGGTTGACCGAGGCCCCGGCGAACACGCCGATCATCCCGTCGTAGGCGGCGGGGTCGCAGCCCGCGTCCTCCAGCGCCGCCCACGCCTGCTCGACGAAGAGCCGGTGCTGCGGGTCCATCCGCTCGGCCTCGGCGGCGGGCACGCCGAAGAAGTCGGCGTCGAAGTCCGCCACCCCCGGCAGGTGGCCGCCGGCGCGCACGTGCGCGGGGTCGGCCAGCAGCCGTTCCCCCACGCCGAGCGCGCGCAGTTCGGCGTGGGTGTAGTCGTGGACCGCGTCCACGCCGTCGAGCAGGTTCCGCCACAGGGAGGCCACGTCGGGCGCGCCGGGGAAGCGCCCGGCCATCCCCACCACGGCGATCTCGTCGCCGGAGTACGAATGGCCGGACATCAGCGGCAGACCACCGCGGCGACGTCCTCCACGTTCTCCACCTCGGTCATCGCCTCGGTCTCCAGTGGCCGGTAGCCGGCGGCGGCGTAGCAGCCCGAGCCGTGCACCACCACGTCCCGCCAGGGGTCGGCCAGGCCGCGGTCGACCGCGTTCATCACCCCGGTCAGCGCCATCACCAGCGACCACTCGCGCAGCTCGCGGAAGTCGGCGGGCAGCGCGCAGCCGGTGCCGTCCAGCAGGCGGCGCAGCTCCGGGTAGCGCCGCACGCACTCGGCCAGCGACACCACGACGCCGTCGCCGCCGAACCGCTCGATGATCGCGTTCATCGCCGGCGAGGTCGCCGGCCTGTGCGTGTAGAAGGTCGGGTCGAGGACCTCGTCCGGATCGTAGGTCACCTGTGGGAAGCGCGGGTCGGCCGTCTGCCGGTACAGGCCGCCGTCCTGCTCGTACGCGGGCAGGCCGGCCCTGCCGAAGTCGCCGGTGCGCAGGTTGAGCACCATGTCGGGGGTGCCGAGGTGCTGCACGAGCAGGCTGGCGGGGCGGGGGCCCGCGTCCGGGTCGTTCTTCTCCAGGATCTCCCGGCCGCGGTGGTAGCCGAGCAGGCCGAACGCGCTGGAGACGGCGTGCGCGTGCAGGCGGGGTCCGGTCACGGGGTCGGCCTGGTGCTCGAAGAAGGCACGCGCGGTGTCGGCGACGAGGTAGTTGTTCAGGTCCAGCGAGTACCAGAGGTTCTGGCCCGCGGCCTTGAGGTCGGCGGCGTACTTGTCGGCGAAGACCCGGCCGATCGCCTTGACCTCCTCGGGTTCGGGGCCGGTGTAGAGGAGCAGGGGGTTGAGCGCGCGCAGCGCCGGGTCGGTGGACAGGCGGCTGGAGCGCAGCTTGGCCTGGCACGAGCGGGGGGCGAGGATCACCGTGCGGAGCTGCTCGGGCTCGACCAGCCCGGCGTCGACGGCGCGCAGGACCGCGTCGCGCAGGGCCACGCCCTTGTTCGCGGAGGTGGGCGAGAAGATGGTGATGGGCTCGCCGTAGCGGCGGATGTACTCGACCGCGCGGGCCACGATGAGCAGCGAGGCGAAGGTCTTGGTGGTGCCGGTGCCCGGGTTGCCGGTCAGGTCGAGCAGGGTGAGGCGGTGCTCGCCGTACGCCCCGAGGGGCTGCCAGCGCGCGGTCGCGGCCGACAGGAAGCGGGCCATGTCGGCGTCCGGCTCGGGCAGCAGGAAGCCGGGAGAGAAGCCGGAGACCTCCCTGACCGGCTCGGGATCGTCCACGCACGCGGCGATGGAGCTGGGGAGCCGGTCGTAGAAGTCGAGCAGCAGGTTCGCCACTGCGTCGGGCGTCGGCATCGTTGGCGCACCTCGTTCATAGGGGGCTGACCGGGATCGGCGTGGTCTGGTCGTCCGGGTGCGCGCGGTCGCGCAGCCGGGCGCGGAGCAGGTCCAGGTGCCAGGTGACCTGTTCGAGGTCGGAGACGGGAAAACCGGCGGCCAGGTCGGGCGCCAGCGGATCCAGTTCCGTACGGGCGGCGGGGCCGAAGACGACGTGATCACCGTCGACCGCGACTCCGTCCCGCAGTGCGGCGCGCTGGTTGAAGGCCACGGCCTCGGCCCGGCTCAGCTCCGGGGGCAGCCGGGTCTCCACCCGGCCGCCGGTCAGGCGGACCGGGTAGCCTCCGGGCAGCCCGAGCGGTCCGGGCAGGCTCGTGTCCAGGTCGGTCCCGCGAAGCAGCGCGTCCAGCACGCGGGCGGCCGTGTGGCCGGTGACGTGGTTCAGTTCGGTGCGCGGGGTGGCGCGCTGGGCGGCCAGCAGGTCGCCGACTCCGGCGACCGGGCGCCCGTCGCACCAGGCCAGCGCCTCGTCCTGCGGGCCTTCCGGGGTGTACAGGTGGACGTGGTGGGCGAGCACGCGCAGCGCGCCCTGGTCGGGCAGGCCGAGCGCGGCCTGGAGGCTGGCGGCCAGCAGCCCCGCGTTGCCGATGCCGCAGAGGACGGGGACGCCGCGGGCGGCCAGGAGCGGGTTGACGGCGTCGGGGAAGCAGGCGTTGACGAACCAGGCGCCCGCCTCGGCCGCGGCGGCGCCCACGCGCAGCGCCGAGTCGGCCTGGAAGGGCAGCGTGAGGCCGAAGCCCGCCCGCTTGAGCAGCGCGGTCCACGCGGAGGGGGCGGCGAGCCCCTCCCACGGCGACTGGGTGGAGGCGGCCAGCAGGACGCCGCGCGGCCGGTGCCGTGCCAGCGAGCCGGGGTCGGCCAGGTCGGCGGTGAGCGGCTGGAAGGTCGTCCGGACGCCGGCGACGGCCGCCCTGGTGGCGGCAACGTAGGCGATCGCGGCCGCCTTGGCGGCGTCGCGGCCGATGACGAGGACCCGCGCCGGGTGGGGGTTCCCGGCCAGGGAGTAGCAGATGGCGCGGGCCAGGCCCCCGGTTCCGACGAGGGCGAGGACAGGACGGTCTGCCGACTCGTTCACCGGCGCCGTCGTACCGGCGGTAAGGCGGAAAAGACGTCACCCGTCATCGGGAAAATTCTCCTCTTGCCATACACAAACGCAACATTCACCCTTAAACCGGACATTTGGCCAGATTGCACCACTGATGGTGTTGTTTGGGCGTGACCAATACTTCACAGACGGGTCTCGGAGTGTCAATAGCCTCCGATCTGTCAGAAGCAACAGTTCGGGGCTGTTGTGCAGGAATCGGGATAAGTCTTGACTCGCTGGGTTCGGATCCACTTCAATCGGCCAGGCTTCAGACCTTCCACCCACGAGCCCGTCAGCCGCGAAAAATGTGCCGTAACCGGGGGCTTTGGCGTACGCATCCAGCCCTGCGGCCGGCTCCGGCTGCCGGATTTCCGAGCCGCGCGAGCGAGAGAAGGCGTGACATGCAGGGGGCCGAGTTCAAGGTCGTTGTCAACGGCGAGGAGCAATACTCCATTTGGGCAGCTGACCGCCCTTGTCCAGCAGGCTGGCGGGAGGAAGGCTTTTCGGGCAACCGTAATGAATGCCTGGAGCACATCGACCAGGTCTGGACGGACATGCGACCACGCAGCCTGAGGGAAGCCATGGAGCGGGCCGAGTAGGAGCACGCATGGAGCCCCAGGAAGACTACGAACTCCCCGCGTCGTTCGCCCAGGAGCGACTCTGGTTTGTGGACCAGCTCGAACCGGGGCTCGCGACGTACAACATCGGTTTCGGGACCGCGCTCCCGGCGGGCGTGGCGGCGGCGACCGTCGCCGCCGCGCTGCGCCACGTGGTGGGGCGGCACGAGGTGCTGCGGACCTCGCTGGCCGGCCGCGACGGCGCCCTGGTGCAGATCGTCCACCCTTCGGTGCCGGTGGAGGTGCCCGTCACCGGCGAGCACGGCGCGCACCTGGCCGAGGCGGCCCGGAGCATCCCGCTCGACGGGGCTCCCCTCTGGCGGGCCAGGCTGATCCGGACCGGCGGCGCCGAGGACCACTTCTTCTTCACCGTCCACCACGTGGCCTTCGACGCCGCGTCGGTGCGGATCTTCCAGGAGGAGTTCCTGGCGGCCTTCCAGGCCGTCACGGAGGGCCGCGAGCCCGTCCTGCCCGAGCTGCCGATCCAGTACGGCGACTACGCCGGTTGGCAGCGCGCGCGCTGGGCGGGCGGCGAGTTCGCCGGGCAGCTCGACTACTGGCGCAAGCGGCTCGCCGACCTGCCGGGCACGCTGCGCCTGGCGCCGCACGCCCCTGTGCCCGGCGTCGCCCGGCACGCCGGCGGCGACGTGGAGTTCAGTCTTCCGCCCGCGACGGTGACCGCCTGCCGCGAGCTGGCCCGCACCCTGCGGACCACGCCGTTCGTCGTCCTGCTCGCGGCGCTCAAGGCGCTGCTGTCCCGGCTGGCTGGGCAGGCCGACGTCGTGGTCGGCTCGCCGACCGGCGGCCGGGCGATGCCCGAGCTCGAACCGCTGATCGGCAACTTCGTCAACACGCTCGTGCTGCGCACCGACTGCGGGCGCGAGACCGGCTTCACGGAGCTGGTCGAGCGGGTCCGCACGACCGTCCTCGACGCCCTGGACCACCAGGAGGTCCCGTACGAGCGGCTGGTGGAGGAGGTGCGGCCGGAGGGCGGCGAGGGCGCGGGGACGCCGCTGCACCAGGTGGTCTTCAACCTGCTGCCGGTGACGAACGGGCAGGCCCGCAACGGGACCGCCAAGGTGGACCTGCTCGTCGACCTCGCCGAGGTGGACGGGCGGATCGACGGGCGGATCGAGTACGCCAGGGCGCTGTTCGACGAGGCGTGGACGCGGGACTTCGCGGCCCGCTACCACCTGCTGCTGGACGCCGCGCTGGCCGCGCCGGGCACGCCGCTCGGGCGGCTGCCGATCCTGCTGCCCGGCGAACGGGACCGGCTCGTCTCCCCCGCGCCCGCCCGGGCCGCGCCGCCGCGCGCCGCCCGGTCCGTGGTCGAGGTCTTCGCCGAGCAGGCCGCCGCGCACCCCGGCGCGACGGCGGTCGCCGACGCGTCCGGCGCCCGGCTCACCTACGCCGAGCTCGACCGGCGGTCGAGCGCGCTGGCCCGGCACCTGCACCCCCTGGCCCGCCCCGACACCCCGATCGCCCTCTACCTGGACACCGGCGTCGAACTGGCCGTCGCCGTACTCGGCGTGCTGAAGGCGGGCGCCGCCTACCTGCCGCTCGATCTGGAGCACCCGGCCGAACGCCTGAAGCACCTGCTCGCCGACTCCGGCGCGACGGCCGTCCTCACCCGAGGCGCCCACGCGGCCCGCCTCCCGGACATCTCGGTACCGGTCGTCGACCTGGACACGCTCCCCGCCGTCGAGGAGCCGGGCCCGGTGGCGTCCCGCCACCCCGACACGCTCGCGTACGTGATCTACACCTCCGGCTCGACCGGCCTGCCGAAGGGGGTGGGCGTCGCCGACCGGCACCTGCTCGCCTACGTCGACGGCGTCACCGGCCTGCTCGGCCTGGCTCCCGGCCGCGCGCTGTCCATGCTGCAGCCGCTCACCTTCGACTTCAGCGTCACGATCTTCCACGGCGCCCTGCTGACCGGCGGCACCCTCCACCTCGCCCCCCGCGAGCTGGCCACCGACGCCGCCTGGGTGGCCGAGCACCTGCGGCGCGACCGCATCGACTGCCTCAAGATCACGCCCTCCCATCTGGCCGCCCTGCAGGCGGGCGTCACCGCCCCCGAGTCCCTGCTCCCCCGCCGCACGCTCGTGCTCGGCGGCGAGGCGTCCCGCTGGGACTGGGTACGCGGTCTGCGCGCGCTACCGGGCGACCACAAGGTGGTGAACCACTACGGTCCGACCGAAACCACCGTCGGCGTGCTGGCCCTCGCGGGGGACCAGGATCCGGCGTTCGCGGGCGCGGTCACCCCGATCGGCCACCCGCTGCCGCACGCCGAGGCGTACATCCTGGACGACGACCTGTCTCCCGTCCCCGACGGGGTGATCGGCGAGCTGTGCGTCGGCGGCGACACCGTCACCCGCGGCTATCTCGGCCGTCCCGCCGCCACCGCCGCGGCGTTCGTCCCCGACCCGTTCTCCGGCCGTGCGGGCGCCCGCCTCTACCGGACCGGCGACCGGGCGCGGCGGCTGCCCGGCGGCGCGGTGGAGTTCCTCGGCCGGGCCGACGGGCAGGTCAAGATCCGGGGTCATCGGGTCGAGCCGGGCGAGGCGCAGGCCGTACTGGCCGGGCATCCGTCGGTCGGCGACTGCGTGGTGGTGGTCCGCGGGCAGGACGAGCCCGAGCTGGTCGCGTACCTCGTGCCGAAGGGCGACACCGCCGGCCTGCGCGCCTACCTGGCCGAGCGCCTGCCCGACGTCCTGGTGCCCGCCCACCTGGTGGAGCTGCCCGCGCTGCCGCTGGCCGCGCACGGCAAGGTCGACAGGTCGCGGCTGCCCGAGCCCGAGGGCGACCGGGAGCCGGCGCGGACCCCGCCGAGGGGGCCGGTCGAGGAGCTGGTGGCGGCGCTGTTCGAGTCGCTGCTCGGCTGCGGCCCGGTCGGCCGCGACGACGGGTTCTTCGCGCTGGGCGGCCACTCGCTGCTGGCCATCAAGCTGATGGGCCGGCTGCGGAAGACGTTCGGCAAGGGCCTGCCGCCGCGCGCGCTGTTCGAGTCGCCCACGGTCGCGGGGCTCGCCGAGCGGCTGGCCGCCGTCCAGGGCAGGGGCGCCGACCGGATCCCGCCGATCACGCCCGTGCCGCGCGGCGACCTGCTGCCCGCCTCGTACGCCCAGCGCCGCCTATGGTTCCTCGACCAGCTGGAGACGACGCACGCGGTCTACAACACCCACATCGGCCTGCGGCTGCACGGCCCGCTCGACCCGGCCCGCCTGGAGCGGGCGCTGACCGCGATCGCCGCCCGCCACGAGGTGCTGCGCTCCCGTTTCGTCCAGCACGACGGCGACCTGTACGTGTCCGTCGCCCCCGACCCCCTGGTCCCGTTCCTGGTCACCGACCGCCCCGACGCCCTGCGCGAGGAGGCGGCCCGCAGATTCGACCTGACCACCGAGCCCCCCGTCAGAGCCCTCCTGGTACGGCACGCCCCCCACGACCACCACCTCCTGGTCACCCTCCACCACGTCGTGAACGACGCCTGGTCCGCCGCCCTGTTCGCCGGGGAGCTGGGCGAGATCTACACCGCGCTGGGCCAGGGCCGTACCCCTGACCTGCCGGATCTGACCGTGCAGTACGCCGACTACGCGGCCTGGCAGCACGAGCGGGTGGAGGGCGAGCTGCGCGGCACCCAGCTCGCCTACTGGCGCGAGCGGCTGGCGGGCATGCCGGAGCGGCTGGAGCTGCCGGTGGACCGGCCGAGGCCCGCGCACCGCGACTACGCGGGCGACAACGTGCCGGTCACCGTACCCGGCCATGTCGTGGACCGGCTGCGCGCCCTGGGCGCGGAGGAGAACGCCTCGCTGTTCATGACCATGACGGCCGCGCTCACGGTCGCCCTCGCCCGCGCCACGGGCCAGCGCGACATCGTGGTCGGCACGCCCGCCGCCGAGCGCCCGCGGCCCGAGCTGGAGCCGCTGCTCGGCTGCTTCCTGAACACGCTGGTGCTGCGCGCCGACTGCTCGGGCGACCCGACGTTCCGGGAGCTGGTCAGGCAGGTCAGGGCCACCACGCTGGAGGCGTTCGCGAACGCCGAGATCCCGTTCGAGGCGCTGATCGAGGAGCTGCGCCCGCAGCGTGACCTCGGCGCGACACCGCTGGTCCAGGTGCTGTTCAGCCTGGAGGACGCCGAACGGCCCGCGCCTTCGGCGGGCGAGCTGCGGATGGACTGGACGGCGGTCGGCACCGAGACCGCCAAGTTCGACCTCACGCTGTACCTGCGAAGGGAGCCGAGCGGCGTCGGCGGCATCCTGGAGTACCGCGAGGACCTGTTCGACGCGGCCACGGCCGAGCGCCTGGCGGCCCTGTACACCGAGGTGCTCGCCGCGGTGGCGGCGGCTCCAGAGCGGACGCTGTCCGGGCTGCCCGCGCTGACCCGCGCCGACGAGGCCGCGATCGAGCGCTGGAACGCGACGGGATCCCCCAGTCCGTTCCACTCCCTGCCCGACCTGCTGTCCCGGCGCGCGGCCTCGACGCCGGACGCGCCCGCGATCTGCGGGCCCGACGGGGTCTGGCTGACCTACGCCGAGTTCCACACGCGGGTGCGGACGCTGGCGGCCGAGCTGCGCGAGCGAGGGGTACGGCTGGGCGACGTGGTGGGCGTGTGCCTGCCCCGCGGCGTCGACCTGGTGGTGTCGGTCCACGCCGTCGTGGCCGCCGGGGCGGCGTATCTGCCGCTCGACCCCGGCTATCCGGACCAGCGCCTGGCGTTCATGGCCGCGGACGCGGGGATGCGCGCGGTCGTCACCGAGAACCCCACCCGGTTCGCCGGATTTATCGCGATATCTCCGACAGAAGGGCGGCCCGGCGAGTCGCCGGAGGTCGAGATCCCGCCTCGGGCGCCCGCGTACCTGATCTACACCTCGGGCTCCACCGGCGCCCCCAAGGGCGTCGCCGTCTCCCACGAGGCCATCGTCAACCGGCTGACCTGGACCGACGCCGCGTTCACGCTCACCGGCGAGGACCGGGTCCTGCTGAAGACCACGTTCACCTTCGACGTGTCGGTGTGGGAGCTGTTCTGGCCGCTCCTCGCCGGGGCGGGGCTCGTGGTGGCGCCGCCGGAGGCGCATCGCGACCCGGCCGCGCTGGTCCGCGTGCTGGGCGCGCACGAGGTCACGACCGTGCACTTCGTGCCGTCCATGCTGGAGGCGCTGCTGGACGAGCCCGGTCTGCGGCTGCCGTCGCTGCGGCGGGTCTACTGCTCGGGCGAGGCCCTGCCCGCCGCGCTGGCCGCCCGCCTGCACGAGCGGCTCCCCGGCGTCGAGCTGCACAACCTCTACGGCCCGACCGAGGCCGCCGTCGAGGTCACCTGGCACCGCTGCCTGCCCGGCGAGGAGCACGTCCCCATCGGCGCGCCCATCAGAGGCGTCAGGATCGAGATCCTCGACCACGACGACCGCCGGACCCCGGTCGGCACGCCCGGCGAGCTGTGCATCGCCGGCGTGGGCCTGGCCGAGGGCTACGCGGGCCGCCCGAGCCTGACGGCCGAACGGTTCACCCCCGACCCCTTCGGCCCGCCCGGCGCCCGCCTCTATCGGACCGGCGACCTGGCCCGCTGGCTCCCCACCGGCGAAGTGGACTACCTGGGCCGCCTGGACCACCAGGTCAAGATCCGCGGCATGCGCGTCGAACCAGGCGAGATCGAAGCCC
The DNA here is from genome assembly GCF_040645915.1 of Nonomuraea sp. NPDC046570. NCBI lineage: Bacteria > Bacillati > Actinomycetota > Actinomycetes > Streptosporangiales > Streptosporangiaceae > Nonomuraea > Nonomuraea sp. NPDC046570. The sequence continues at coordinate 86,962 of NZ_JBEYZF010000031.1, forward strand.
TTCTCACCACCCACCCGCACGTCCGCACCGCGGTCGTCACCCCCTTCAGAGGCGTCCTCGCGGCCTACATCGTGCCGACTGAGACCATGCCCGAGGACACGCCACCGGTTGGCCTGGGCGCGGCGCTCGACGCCGACGAGGTGGCCGCGTTCCTGCGGGAGCGGTTGCCCGAGCACATGGTGCCCGCCTTCTTCACCGTGATGGAGCGGTTGCCCGTCAACGCCAACGGCAAGCTGGACCGGGCCGCGCTGCCCGACCCCGCCGAGGAGCAGCAGGTCGTGGGGGCGGCGCCGCGCGGGCCGGTCGAGGAGGTCGTGGCGGGCCTGTTCGAGGCGCTGCTGGAATGCGGGAAGGTCGGCCGGGACGACGGGTTCTTCGCCCTGGGCGGCCACTCGCTGCTGGCCATCAAGCTCACCGGCCGCCTGCGCACGGCCTTCGGCGTCGACCTGCCCCTCAGGACCCTCTTCGAGGCCACGACCGTGGCCGAACTGGCCGCGCGGATCACGACCGAACGCCGCCGCTCCCCCTCCGAGGCGGTGCCGCTGCTCCCGCGCGGCGGCCTGCTCCCGACGTCGTACGGCCAGCGCCGCCTGTGGTTCCTCGACCAGTTGGAAAAGGACCTGGCGGTCTACAACACCCAGGTACGCCTCCGCATCCAGGGCCCGCTCGGCACCGCCCGGCTGCGGGAGGCGCTGACCGCGCTCACCGCCCGCCACGAGGTGCTGCGATCGCGATTCGTCCAGCACGAGGACGACGTGTTCGTGACGATCGAGGCCGACCCCCTGGTCCCGTTCCTGCTCACCGACCGCCCCGACCTGCTGCCCGTCCACGCGGCCCACAAGTTCGACCTCACCTCCGAGCCCCCGATCCGCGCCCTCCTGGTACGGCACGCCGAGCAGGACCACGAGCTCCTGATCACCATCCACCACGTGGCGAGCGACGCCTGGTCCACCGGCCTGCTGGTCAAGGAACTGGGCGAGCTGTACACGGCGCTGGACGAAGGCAGGACGGCCCGGCTGCCCGAGCTGTCGGTCCAGTACGCCGACTACGCGGCCTGGCAGCGGGACAGGGTGGGCGGCGAACTGCGCGACACCCAGCTCGCCTACTGGCGGGACCGCCTGGCGGGCATGCCCGACCGGCTGGAACTGCCCGCCACGAAGCCCCGCCCCGCGCGACGGGACCACGCGGGCGCGAACGTGCCGCTGGTGGTGCCGGAGGCGGTGGTGGAGCGGCTGCGCGCCCTGGGCGTCCAGGAGAACGCCACGCTGTACATGACGTTGCTGGCGGGCTTCTCCGTCCTGCTGGCACGGTACTCGGGGCAGCGGGACGTCGTGGTCGGCACGCCCGCCGCCGAGCGCCCGCGGCCCGAGCTGGAGCCGCTGCTGGGCTTCTTCCTCAACACGCTGGTCATGCGGACCGACTGCTCGGGCGACCCCACGTTCAGGGAGCTGCTGCGCCGGGTCAGGGAGACCACGCTTGAGTCGTTCGCGAACTCGGAGATCCCGTTCGAGGCGCTGGTGGAGGACCTGCGCCCGCAGCGCGACCTGGGCGGGACCCCGCTGGTGCAGGTCATGTTCAGCCTGGAGGACGCGGATCGCCCGGCCGAGCGAGCGGGCGCTCTCGACTTCGAGTGGATCTCGTCGGGGACCACCACGGCCAAGTTCGACCTGTCCCTGTACCTGCAGAGGGGGCCCGGCGACCTCGACGGCATCCTGGAGTACCGGACCGACCTGTTCGACGCCGGGCTGATCGAGCGTATGGCGCGGCACTTCATCGCACTGGCGGCCGAGGCCGCGGCCGACCCCGACCGGCCGATCTCCGCCCTTCCGCTGCTCGACCCCGAGGACTCGGCGGCGGTGGAGCACTGGAACGCGACCGGCGACCCGGCCACGTTCGTGCCACTGCCGGTGGCCATCGCACGCCAGGCGGCGGCAACACCGGAAGCCGCCGCGCTCTGCGGGCCCGACGGCCTGTGGCTGACCTACGCCGAGTTCATCGGCCGGGTCAACGCCCTGGCTACGAGACTGCGGGAGCAAGGGGTACAGCTCGGCGACGTGGTGGGAGTCTACCTACCCCGAAGCGTCGACATGGTCATCGCCGTCCACGCCGTCATGACCGCAGGCGGAGCCTATCTACCCCTTGAACCGACATATCCGGACCAGCGCCTGACCTTCATGACCCAAGACGCCCACGTCCGAGCCGTCATCACCCACGAGCCCCACCGCTTCGCCGGAAA